>NZ_JBFAVI010000089.1:0-25613 GCF_040679695.1 Micromonospora sp. NPDC052213 | reverse complement strand
CTCCGGCGCGCCGGAGGACGGGACGCAGCTCGTACCAGAGGGTCATGACCGCGGCGACGACCAGCAGCAGGCCCGCGGCGACCAGGAAGGGGCGCAGCCCCTCCTTGACGTAGCGCAGGTAGAGGTCGGTGAGGCTGGCCCGGACCACGGCGCCCCCGAGCAGCAGCAGGACGACGGCCTGCGCCTGCCGGTTCACACCAGCACCGCCCCGGTCGCGGCGGCGACCGCGACGGCCACCGCGAAGGTGGCCGGGGCGAACCGCAGCGCGAACCGACGGCCGAAGACGCCGGTCTGCATCGCGACGAGCTTGAGGTCGACCATCGGCCCCACCACCAGGAAGACCAGTCGGGCGGTCAGCGAGAACTGCGACAGCGAGGCGGCCACGAAGGCGTCGGCCTCCGAGCAGAGGGAGAGCAGCACCGCGAGCACGGCCAGCGCAAGCACCGAGAGCACCGGGTCCTCGGCGAGGGTCTGCAACCAGCGCTCGGGCACGACGACGTTGATGGTGGCGGCGGCCGCCGCGCCGACCACCAGGAACCCGCCGGCGTGGGTGACGTCGTGCCGGACCGCCGCCCAGAACGCCCGCCCGCGCGGGCCGTCGTCCAGCTCCGGCCGGCGCGGCAGCCGGATCCAGTCGGCCCGGCCGAGGCGCAGCCACAGCCACCCCATCACCATGGCGACGACCAGGCTCGCGACGCCGCGGCCGAGGACCATCTCCGGGGCGTCGGGGAAGGCCACCGCGGTGGCGGTGAGCACGATCGGGTTGATGGCCGGGGCGGCGAGCAGGAAGGCCAGCGCGGCGGCCGGGGTGACCCCGCGCCGGATCAGCGACCCGGCGATCGGCACGGACCCGCACTCGCAGCCGGGCAGCACCACGCCGGCCGCGCTCGCCACGGGCACCGCGAGCGCGGGGTGCCGGGGCAGCGCCCGGGCCCAGAACGACCGGGGCACGAAGACCGCGATCACGGCGGAGAGGACCACCCCGAAGACCAGGAACGGCACCGCCTGCACCATGACCGAGACGAAGACGGTGGTCCAGGTCTGCAGCCGGGGCGCGGACAGGGCCCCGGCGAGCGGCTCACGGAAGACGACCAGCAGGACCAGCAGGCCCGCGAGCACCTCGACCGACCCGACCCGCCAGGCGCTCCCGCCGCCGCCCGCCGGCTCGTGCGGTGGTCCGCCCGGCGCGGCCACACCGACCGCCCCCGGGGTGCGCCCATCCGGCACGGAGCGGTCAACCTCGGATGTCACGTGGTTTCCTCCGCCGATTCCGCCAGTGGCCGCCCGAGAGTACCGGCCGGAACCGACGAGATCGAGCGAACGCGCTGGTGACCAGCGGAAAGATCACTTTGCCCGATGATCTTCAAAGGTGTTAGCGTCGGCGCGACAACTTCACATCCGACAGGGGAGCGCACAGCGCTGAGAGTGCGGGCACCGCCCGCAGACCCTCGAACCTGATCTGGGTAATGCCAGCGCAGGGAGTTCGGTCGACCTCCAGCCGCGTCGCCGTCCGGCCACACCGGGCGCGGCGTGCGTCTTCTCCTGGTTCGCGTTCAGGACTGGGAGCAATCATGCGAGACAACACGACCACCCGGTGGCGCACACTCGACGTCGTCATCGCCGCGGTGATCGCGGTGGCGTTCGGCGTCATCTTCTGGGCCTGGGGCCTGCTGTGGCGGGCCGTCGACCCGGCGTTCGCGTTCTTCCCGGCCGGCCAGGCGATCATGTACGGCGTCTGGCTGGTCCCGGCCGTGCTCGGCGGCCTGGTGATCCGCAAGCCCGGCGCGGCGCTCTTCTGCGAGGCGGTGGCGGCGACGGTCTCCGCGCTGCTCGGCTCGGAGTGGGGCGGCATCACCATCGTCCAGGGCCTCATCCAGGGGCTCGGCGCCGAGGTGGCCTTCGCCGCGTTCCGGTACCGCTCGTTCCGGCTGCCCACCGCGCTGCTCGCCGGTGCGCTGACCGGCCTCGGCGCGGCGCTGTTCGACTTCTTCGTGTGGAACGTCGACTACGCGCTCGGCAGCTACCGGATCCCGTACGCCCTGCTCACCGTCGTCAGCGCCGCCGCCGTCGCCGGCGCCGGCGGCTGGGCCCTCACCCGCGCCCTGGCGGGCACCGGCGTCCTGGACCGCTTCCCCGCCGGCCGCGAACGCGCCGCCGTCTGACCCGCACCACCGGAATCGGGGTTGATCATGAGGTGGACGGCGACGTGGATCTCCGTGGGTGCCGCCGACCTCATGATCGACGCCCGCGCGTGGGCCGGAAGGGGGACGGCGTGGGGGCGGTGACGCTGCGGGGGTTCGGGTGGCGGCACGCCGGGCGTCGGGCGTGGGCCGTGCGCGGGGTGGACCTGCGCGTCGAGGCGGGCGAGCGGGTGCTGCTGCTCGGGCCGTCGGGCGCCGGCAAGAGCACCCTGCTCGCCGCGCTGGCCGGGCTGCTGCCCGAGGACTCGGGCGAACAGGAGGGCACCGTCGAGATCGACGGGCTCGACCCCCGCAAGGGCCGGGAACGGGTCGGCATCGTCTTCCAGGACCCGGAGACCCAGCTCGTGATGGCCCGCAGCGGCGACGACGTGGCGTTCGGGCTGGAGAACCGGGGGGTCCCCGCCGAGGAGATCTGGCCCCGCGTCGACGAGGCGCTGGCCCGGGTCGGCTTCCCGTACCACCGGGACCGACCCACCGCGGCCCTCTCCGGCGGCGAGCAGCAACGCCTCGCCCTGGCGGGGGTGCTGGCCCTGCGGCCCGGGCTGCTGCTGCTCGACGAGCCGACCGCCAACCTGGACCCGACCGGCGCCGCGCTGGTCCGTGCGGCGGTGGCCGGCGCGCTGGACGCCGACACCACCCTGATCCTGGTCGAGCACCGGGTCGCCGAGGCGCTGCCGCTGGTCGACCGGGTGGTCGTGCTCGAACCGGGCGGCGGCGTCCGCGCGGACGGCACGCCCCAGGCCGTCTTCGGCGCCCACGGCGAGGCGCTCGCCGCCGCGGGCGTCTGGGTGCCCGGCCGGCCCGTGCCGCCCCGCCACGCCACCGCGCCGGCCGGCGACCTGCTGCTCACCGCCGACCGGCTCGGCCTGCCGCCCCGGCTGGCCGCCGTCGACCTGGCGGTACGCGCCGGCGAGGCGCTCGCCGTGCTCGGCCCGAACGGGGCGGGAAAGTCGACCCTCGCGCTGCTGCTCGGCGGGCTGCTCAAGCCGGGAGCCGGCCGGGTCGTGGCGACGGCGGCGCTGGCCGGCTCCGACGCCCGCACTCCCCCGCACCGCTGGCGCGCCCCGGCGCTGGCCCGGCGGATCGGCTCGGTCTTCCAGGACCCGGAGCACCAGTTCGTCGCCACCACCGTCTTCGACGAGCTGGCCCTCGGCCCGCGCCGCACCGGCCAGCCCGAGACGGCGGTCCGGTCCACCGTCGACGACCTGCTGTCCCGGCTGCGGTTGACGAAGCTCGCCGCGGCCAACCCGTACACCCTGTCCGGTGGGGAGGCGCGGCGGCTGAGCGTGGCGACGGCCCTGGCCACCGCGCCCCGCCTGCTCGTCTGCGACGAACCCACCTTCGGCCAGGACCGGCGGACCTGGCTGGAACTGGTGGACCTCTTCGCCGAGCTGCGCGACGCCGGGCACGGCCTGGTCGCCGTCACCCACGACCCGGAGTTCGTGGCCGCTCTGGCCGACCGGCGCGTCACCCTGGAGCGGCCGTGACCAGCTCGCACAACGCGCCGGCCACGCACCCGCGGCGTCGCCGGACCATGGCCGGTCCGGCGCCGGCCGCGCGCCCCGCCCGTCCCGTCCCGGAGCGGCCGTGATCTCCCTCGAACCCGTCGCCGCCCCCGACGCGCCGCTGGCCCGGCGCAACCCGGTGGCCAAGCTCGCCGCGGCGCTGGTGTTCTCGTTCATCCTCGTCGCCACCCTGGACCCGGTGGCCCCGGCGATCGCCATCGCCGTCGAGCTGGCCGTGCTGCCGCTGTTCGGGGTCCGCTTCCGGGTGCTGGCCCGGCGGGCCTGGCCGCTGCTGATCGGCGCGGTCGGCATCGTGGTGACGCTGGTGCTCTTCGCGGCCGAGCGCTCCGGCCGGGTGCTGGTCGAGGCCGGCCCCGCGGTGGTCACCTCCGGGGTGCTGCTCACCGCGCTCGGCCTGGTGCTGCGCATGTTCGCCGTGGCGCTGCCCGGCGTGATCGTGTTCGCCACCACCGACCCCACCGACCTGGCGGACGCCCTGATCCAGAACGCGAAGGCGCCGGCCCGGTTCGCCATCGGGGCGTTGGCGGCGTTCCGGCTGGTGCCGCTGCTCGGGCAGGAGTGGCAGATGATCGCAATGGCCCGCCGCGCCCGCGGGGTGGCGGCGGGACGCAACCCGCTGGCGAAGCTGCGGCTGTTCGTCTCCACCGCCTTCGCCCTGCTGGTCGGGGCGATCCGCCGGGGCACCCGGCTGGCCGTGGCGATGGACGCCCGCGGCTTCGACGCCGGCACCCCGCGTACGGTCGCCCGGCGGCAACGCTTCGGCGCCGCCGACGGGCTGCTGATCGCCGGGGCGGCGCTGCTGGCCGGCGCGGCGCTGACGGTCAGCGTGCTGCTCGGCACGTTCCGGCCCCTGATCGGCTGAGGGGCGGCGGCTGCCGGCGCCACGGCCACGGTGGCGAGGCCCGGCGGTCTGTCGCCCTACCGACGCCGGACCTGGGCCATGCCGGTCTGGTACGCCAACACGACGGCCTGCACCCGGTCGCGCACCCCGAGCTTGGCGAAGATGCGGTTGACGTGCGTCTTCACCGTCGCCTCGCCGAGGAAGAGCTGGTGGGCGATCTCCCGGTTGGACAGGCCGTCGGCCATCATCCGCAGCACCTCCGTCTCCCGGGCGGTCAGCTCCGCCAGGCCCGGGCTGCCGGCGGTCGCCGCCGGCGCCGTCGCCGTGTAGTGGTCGATCAGCCTGCGGGTGATCGACGGGGACAGCAGCGCGTCGCCACGCGCGGCGGCCTGCAGGGCGCCCGCGAGGTCCTTCGGCGGGGTGGTCTTGAGCATGAATCCGGACGCCCCGGCCCGCAGCGCCCGGTAGACGTACTCGTCCAGGTCGAAGGTGGTCAGCACGATGATCCGGATGTCGGCGCACTCCGCCAGGATCCGCTCCGTCGCGGCGATGCCGTCCAGCCTCGGCATGTGGATGTCCATCAGGACGACGTCGGGCTTGAGGCGTGCCGCGAGCAGTACGGCGTCCTCGCCGTCGGCCGCGTCGGCGACCACCTCGATGTCGGGCTGCGCGCCGAGGATCATCCGGAGTCCGCCGCGGACGAGGGCCTCGTCGTCGGCGATGAGCACCCGGGTCACGCCGTCGTGCCCGTCGGAGAGAGCGCTGACGCCGAGCCGTCGAGACCCAACGAAAGCTCCACGCGAACCTCGAAGCCGCCCTGCTCGCGCGGGCCCGCGACGACCGTGCCGCCGAACAGCTCGGCCCGTTCCCGGATGCCGGTCAGCCCGTGGCCGGTGCCGACGCCACGGCGGGCGGGACCGGGCCCGTCGTCGACGACGTGCAGCCGGAGCCGGGTGTCGCCCACGTCGATCGAGACGTCGACGGTCGCGCCGGGGGCGTGCCTGGCGGCGTTCGTCAGCGCCTCCTGGAGGATCCGGTAGGCGTTGACGTCGGCGGCGACCGGAAGCGCGCCGAGATCGCCCGTGACGGTGACCTCGACCCGCCCGCCGGCGACGCGTACCGCGGTGGTCAACGCGTCGAGCTGCCGCAGCGAGGGCAGTCCCTCCGGTGCCGGTTCCGAGCCGCGCAGGATGACCAGCAACCTGCGCAGTTCGGTGACCACGTCGCGCCCCACGTCCTGCACCGCCTCCAGTGACTCGCGGGCCTGGCGCGTGTCCGAGTCGAGCACGGCCTCGGCGGCGCCGGCCTGCAGCACCATCACCGAGACACCGTGCGAGACGATGTCGTGCAGTTCCCGGGCCACCCGCAGCCGTTCGTCCGTCCGCGCGGCGGCCTCCCGCTCGGCGGCCAACGCGACCAGACGCACCGCCTGCGCGCGGCGCATCCGGACCGCGTAGCCCGGACCCAGCACCGCGAGCGCGACGAACACGATGAACACCCAGTCCGAGTCCCCGGCGGCGGTGTTCTCGACGCCGAGCGCGACGAAGTAGCTGACCGTGGCGACGGTCGGTGCGGCGCGTCCCCCCAGGGCGACGCAGCCGAAGCAGGCGAGGAGCAGCGCCAGGAGCGGCACGACAGGCCACTCCGGGAGGACGGGCGTGAAGCTCTGCGCGGTGAAACAGGCGCCGGCGAGGACGGCCGCCGCTCGCGGGTACGTCGTGCAGACCGCCACCGCGAGGCCGTAGCCGACGAGCAGCACGGTGAGCACGGCGAGCCAGCCGGCCGGCAGCGCCGCGAGGTCGGGCCCCTGGCCTTCGACGTAGCCGGCGATCGGAACGTACAGCTCGGCCAGGCCGAACCCGAACAGCGCGAGACCGGCGACCGTGGCGACGACGAGACCCCGCGGGAGACGTCGGTTGTCGGGGGCGGCGGCTGACATGGTGCGAAGGGTATCGGCGGCGACCGCGGCCGGGCGTCCACCCACGGGTGTAGAAGGCCCGGCGGAACGCTCCACCCTCGGCTCAACCCGTCGGCCGACGATCGGGCCCCGGGCCGGCTCCTACCGTCCACCACACACTTCTCGAGGGGAGACACGATGGATGACAGGACCGGGCGACGGTACGGCCGGCGGCTGACGGCGGTCGCGCTGGCCGCGGCCGGCGTTCTCTACGGCGTCGCGAACGCGTTCTACTGGGTGATGTTCCCGGACGACGTGTCCGAGACCGCCGGCAACGTGGCGGTGGCCGCCGGGAACCTCGGCGCGTGGCGGGTGGAGACCGTCCTGTTCGCCCTGGCGCACCTGCTGCTGCTGCCGGCGATGGCCGGCCTGGCCGTGGCGCTCGGTCGGCGCAAGCCGCTGGTCGCCACCGTCGGCGGCGGCATCGCCCTGCTCGGCCTCTACTTCTCCAGCGTCCACCTCTGGCACTACAACGCCTTCTTCGGAGCCCTCGCCGGTGCCGGCGTCGACGCCGAGGCCGTCCGACCGGTCGTCGACGCCCTCGACAACGACCCGTTCGTGATGGCGTCGTTCGCCGTGTGGCTGCTGGGCTGGATGATCGGCCTCCTGGTGCTGGCGTTCGGGGCGTGGCGGGCCGGCATGGTGTCGCTGTGGGTGCCGCTCGTCCTCACCGGCGGGCAGGTCCTCGAGTTCGTCAGCGAGGGCGTTCCGCTCAAGGTCGTGGTGAGCGTGCTGATGGCGGCCGGGTTGTCCGGCCTGGCGCTCGGCGTCGGCCGGCAGCGCCCGGCCGACGCGGCGGGCCGGACGGAGGCACCGGTGGCCGCGCACTCCTGACCGGGGCCGGGGTGACGGGGCGGGGTCGCGGCGTCATCCGCGGCCCCGCCCCCGGGTTTCCCGGCCCGCCGTCGTCGGCCGCGCCAACGGCAGGATTCGCCTCCGCCCGCTGGTTCCTGGCCGCCGGTGGCGGTGGTGCTGCTCGTCAGCTGCGCCGGAAGGCGTACCGGCGGGCCTGCGGCGCCTGCTGGCTCCGGCCCCCGGGGTTGCGGGCCCCGGCACCCCGCGCGGGCGGACCGGCCTTCGTCGGTGGCGTCGCCGGCAGCGCCGGGACCGACGCCGGGGCGACCGCGATCGCGTCCACCTCGATCGGCGTCAGGTCGGCGACGGTCGGCTTCGGCGTGACGGTGCGGGACTTCTTCGGGTTGCGCTTGGCGGGCATCCGGGCCTCCTCGGTCTGCGGGCCGTCCCGTCGTCGGACGGGGCGGGCCGCCGGTCGGTGACCGTCGCGCGACGGTCGGGCGGAATCGGGACTGCTCCCCGGGTGCGACCACGAAGGACACCGCCGCCTCGGCGACAGGGTGGGAATGCGGACGCCCGGGAGCACGCGGACCCACGGCACCAGGGCGGCGGGTCGGCTCGGAGATGGGGCGTCAGTTGCGCATGCCCACACGCTAACCCCACCGCACGGGGCGCGCATCCGAATTACCGGCACGATCGGCATGCCCGACCGCAGGCGCACCGCGACCCGGCGGTGACGGGCTGTCGAACACCGCACCGCACCGCGCCCGCCACCGGCCGCGATACGGTCACAGCGGCAGACGTGGACGGCGGAAGGCGGCGGACGGATGGCCGAGCGGGCGACGGCGCGGATCGGCGTGACCGGGCTGGCGGTCATGGGCCGCAACCTGGCCCGGAACCTGGCCCGCAACGGCTTCACCGTGGCGCTGCACAACCGCTCGCCGGAGCGCACCCGCAGCCTCGTCGCGGAGCACGGCGACGAGGGGACCTTCCTGCCCGCCGAGTCGATGGCGGACTTCGTCGCCTCGCTGGAGCGGCCGAGGGCGGTGATCGTGATGGTCAAGGCGGGCGGGCCCACCGACGCCGTGATCGACGAACTGGTGCCACTGCTCGACCCCGGCGACATCGTCGTGGACTGCGGCAACGCGCACTTCGCCGACACCCGCCGGCGGGAGGAGGCGCTGCGGGCCCACGGGCTGCACTTCGTCGGCACCGGCGTCTCCGGCGGCGAGGAGGGTGCGCTGCGCGGCCCGAGCATCATGCCCGGCGGGTCGGCGGAGTCCTACCGCACGCTCGGCCCGATCTTCGAGAGGATCGCCGCGCAGGTGGACGGGGTGCCGTGCTGCCGGCACATCGGGCCGGACGGCGCCGGGCACTTCGTCAAGATGGTGCACAACGGCATCGAGTACGCCGACATGCAGCTCATCGCCGAGGCGTACGACCTGCTGCGGGCGGGGCTGGGCGCGGAGCCGGCGGAGATCGCCGAGATCTTCCGCGACTGGAACTCCGGCGAGTTGGAGTCCTTCCTCATCGAGATCACCGCGGACGTGCTGGCGCACACCGACGCGGCCACCGGGCGGGCGTTCGTGGACGTCGTGCTGGACCGCGCCGAGCAGAAGGGCACCGGCCGCTGGACGGTGCAGAGCGCCCTCGACCTGGGCATCCCCATCACCGGCATCGCCGAGGCGACGTTCGCCCGGTCGCTGTCCGGGCACGCCGACCAGCGGGCGGCGGCGCGCGGGGCGTTCCCGGACGCGGGCGACACGTGGCAGGTCGGGGACCGGGAGACCTTCGTCGAGGACGTCCGCCGCGCGCTGCTCGCCTCCAAGATCGTCGCGTACGCGCAGGGCTTCGACCACATCCGGGCCGGCTCCCGGGAGTACGACTGGGGCATCGACCTGGGCGGCACCGCGACGATCTGGCGGGGCGGCTGCATCATCCGCGCCCGCTTCCTCGACCGCATCCGGCAGGCGTACGACGACCGGCCGGAGCTGCCGACGCTGCTGGTCGCGCCGTGGTTCGCCGACACCGTCAACGACGGCGTGCCGAGCTGGCGCAGGGTGGTTGCCGAGGCGGCCCGGGCCGGGGTGCCGGCGCCGGCGTTCGCCTCGTCGCTGGCGTACTTCGACGCGCTGCGCGCCGAGCGCCTCCCGGCGGCGCTGGTCCAGGGGCTGCGGGACAACTTCGGCGCGCACACCTACCACCGGGTGGACCGCGACGGCACCTTCCACACCCTCTGGTCCGCCGACCGCTCCGAAATCCAGGCCTGACCCCCGACCCCGGCGAGAACGGGTGGCGGAGGTGGCGGGTCAGGCGATGGTGGCGTGCATCTCCCAGACCAGGATCTCGGCCGGCTCGGTGGCGGTGACCCGTCGCCCGCCCGTCATGGTGAGCCGGGCGGCGTCGCCGGTGCCGAGCAGGCCGCCGCCCTCCAGGGTGACCGCGCCGGCCGGCACGTAGAGATGGACGAAGGGCGCGTCCGGGAGATCGACCTCGTCGCCGGGGCGGAGCCGGGCGGCGTGCAGGGCGGCGAAGCGGTTCCGGATCCGGATCGCCGCGGCGCCGTCGTGGCGGTCCATCCCGGAGGCGACGGGCACCAGGCCGCCGCGCAGGAGCTCGTCGTGGATCTCGAGCTGTTCGTAGCCGGGGTCGATGCCCTGCTCGTCCGGGAGCACCCACATCTGCACGAAGTGGACGGGATCGGTGTGCGGGTCGCGGCCGTCGAGCCGCCAGGAGTCGTTCTTCTCCGAGTGCAGGATGCCGGTGCCCGCGCTCATCCGCTGCGCCAGCCCCGGATAGATCACGCCGGAGTGGCCGGTGGAGTCCTGGTGCACCAGCGACCCGCGCAACACCCAGGTGACGATCTCCATGTCCTGGTGCGGGTGGGTCTCGAAGCCGGCGCCCGGCCGGACCACGTCGTCGTTGTTGACCAGCAGCAGACCGTGGTGGGTGTTGGCCGGGTCGTAGTGCCGGGAGAACGAGAACGAGTGCTTCGAGTCGAGCCAGGAGATCCGGGTGGCGAAGCGGTCGTCGGCCCGCCGGACGTCGACGGCCGGAGCGGGGGCGGTCACCGCGTCACCGGTCGGCGGCCCGACGCCGCGCCGGAACCGACTGGCGCGGCCGGTGGGTCGGCGGGAGGCGTCACCAGGCACGCTGCCCGGTCTCGGTCGGCGCCCAGGTGAGCGCCGGTTCGCCCGTGGCCAGCTCGCCGATCTCGCCGGAGCGCGGCTGCGGCGCGTGGCCGAGCTCGTGGCAGTGCTGCTCGGCGATCTCGGCGCAGATCTCGGCCACCTGCGCGCAGATCGGGTCACCGAGGTCGGCGGCGTTCAGCGCCATGATCATCTTGTACCGGAGATCCCGCATCCCCACCCCCGAGGCTCGACGCGGTCCGGGGCACCCACCCCGCCCCCGATCCTAGGCACCCCCACCCCGCACCCACCCCGAAACCCCGAACCCCGCGAAGTGGCGGCGGGGACGGGGCGGACGGGGAGGGGAGGTCAGCGCCGCGGGGCGACGCTGACCGGCGGGGTCAGAAGAAGCGGCGGCGCTTCGCCTTCCGCGGGCGGAGCATGTCGGCACCCTTGGTGAGCAGGCGGCTCACCCCGGACGGGCCGCGGCGGGCCTCCAGCGTGTGGCTGAGCCGACGCGCGCCGGCCGCCGCCAGCGGCACCGCGACCGCCATCAACGCCCACTGGGCAATACGCTTCTGGATCATGTGGGTTCACCTCCGTCAGTGGCTGCTGACCGGAGAAATACCCCGCGCGGCGGAGCGGTAAGCCTCAGGACGGCGGGGCGACCGGGTTGGGCAGCGCGCCGCCGAAGCGGCGGTCCCGCTGGGCGTACAGCTCGCAGGCGTACCAGAGGTGCCGACGGTCGAAGTCGGGCCACAGCGTGTCGAGGAACACCAGTTCGGCGTACGCGGTCTGCCAGAGCAGGTAGTTGGAGATCCGCTGCTCGCCGGAGGGACGGAGGAAGAGGTCCACCTCGGGGACCTCCGGGTGGTAGAGGTACTTCGCCACCGTCTTCTCGGTGACCTTCGCCGGGTCGAGCCTGCCCGCGGCCGCGTCCCGGGCGATCGCGGCGGCGGCGTCGGCGATCTCGGCCTGCCCGCCGTAGTTGACGCAGAACTGGAGGGTCAGGGTGGAGTTGCCCCGGGACATCTCCTCCGCCGTCTGCAGCTCGGAGATGACGCTCTTCCAGAGCCGGCCGGCCCGGCCGGACCAGACCACCCGCACCCCCAGGTCGACCAGCTGGTCGCGGCGGCGGCGGATGACGTCCCGGTTGAAGCCCATCAGGAACCGGACCTCGTCCGGCGAGCGCCGCCAGTTCTCGGTGGAGAAGGCGTACGCCGACAGGTAGGGAATGCCCAGCTCGATGGCGCCCTCGATGGTGTCGAACAGGGAGAACTCCCCCGCCTCGTGGCCCTTGGTGCGAGGCAGCCCGCGCTCCTTGGCCCACCGGCCGTTGCCGTCCATCACCACGGCGACGTGCCGGGGCACCGCCTCGGCGGGCAACGCCGGCGGCCGGGCGCCCGACGGGTGCGGTGTCGGCGGCACCGGCTCGCGCCGGCCGGCCCTCATCGATCGGATCACTCGGCTCTCTCCCTGCTCACGCCATCCGCTCCGGCCCCCACGCCCCGCGGCGGCGGGACCGGGCCGGCCGCCGGGGCACCCCGGTCGACCAGCGGCAGCGAGCGTAGCGCGCGCTCCAGGTGCCACTGCAGGTGCGCCGCGACGAGGCCGCTGCACTCCCGGCGTACGCCGGTCTCGGTGGCGTCGGCGACCCGCCAGTCGCCGGTGGTCAGCGCGGACATCAGGTCGATGGTGGCCGGGGCGGGATGGGCCGCGCCGGGGGGCCGGCAGTCCGGGCAGACCGCGCCCCCGGCCGGTACGGAGAACGCCCGGTGCCGCCCGGGCGTGCCGCAGACGGCGCAGGCGGTCAGCGCCGGCGCCCAGCCCGCGAGGGCCATCCCGCGCAGCAGGTACGCGTCGAGCACCAGGGTGGTGTCGTGGCTGCCACCGGCGAGCGCCCGCAGCGCGCCGAGGGTGAGCTGGAACAGCCGCAGCGACGGCTCCCGCTCCACCGGGGTGAGCCGCTCGGCGGTCTCGGCGATCGCGCTGGCGGCCGTGTAGCGGGGATAGTCGCCGAGGAACCGCTTGCCGTAGAGGTCGATGCCCTCGACCTGGCTGACCGTGTGCAGCGAGCTGCCCTGGTTGCCCTTCGGGTCGCCGGCGAGCTGGAGGTCGACGTGCCCGAACGGCTCCAGCCGGGCGCCGAACTTGCTGGTGGTGCGGCGGATCCCGCGGGCCACCGCCCGCAGCCGGCCGTGCCGGCGGGTGAGCAGGGTGATGATCCGGTCGGACTCGCCGAGCTTCTGCACGCGCAGGACCACCGCGTCGTCGCGGTAGAGCTGTCGGCGGTACCCGGCCATCGGACCATTCTCCCTCGGGGTGCGAAATCAGGGTCGGCTCGGGGTGGACGCGCGAAGAACCCCCGATGCGCGGCGCGCGCCGTGGCTCGTAGCGTGCTCGCATGGCTCTCCACCGGACCGCCGCGGCGCTCGCCGCGGCCGCCACCCTGATCGTCGTCGCCGGGTGCGACAACCTGGCCTCCCGTCGGCTCGACTACGACAACACCGAAGCGGCCCGGATCACCGCCATCCGGGTGCTTCCGGGGTCCGGCGACGTGACCGTCCGCACCGCCAGCACGGACGACGAGGTGCGAATCAAGCGGGTGGTGCGCTACCACGGCGGCCAGCCCGACACCACGTACGAGATCAACGGCACCGAACTGATGCTGGACACCGACTGCGGCAAGGACTGCAGCGTCTCCTACGACGTCACCGCCCCGGAGGGGGTGAGCGTGACGGGCGAGACCGACTCCGGTGACGTCCAGCTGACCAAGGTCGGCGCGGTGGAGATCCGGCTCGGTTCCGGCAACGTCCGGGTGACCGGCGCCGACGGCCCCGTCGTGGCGGAGACCGGCTCGGGTGACGTCAGGGTGACCGGCGCCGCCGGCGCGGTCACCGTCACGACCGGCTCCGGCAACATCGACGTGGACGGCGCCCCGGGCGCCGTGACCCTGCGCGCCGGCTCCGGCGACATCACCGGGCGCCGCCTCGGCGCCGGGGTGGACGCCGAGGCGGGCTCCGGCAACATCACCGTCGACCTGACCACGCCCGCCTCGGCGCGTACGCACACCTCCAGCGGCGACATCAAGCTCGTCGTGCCCGCGGGCCGCTACCAGGTCCGTTCCGCGGCCGGCGGCGGCGACACCCGGCTGGGCGTGACCCACGATCCGACCGCCTCGCTGGTGCTCGACCTCTCCACCGGCGGCGGCAACCAGACGGTCACCCAGCGCTGATCTCGACGGTCTGCGGATCCCGGGCGGCGCGCGGCGACGGCACGCCGGCCCGCCCGGTGGCCGGACCGGACCGCGCGGCGGTGGCCGGAGCGGGCGGCGCCCCGGGGCCGGGCGGGGCGGGTGAACCGGCGCCGGTCGGGGCGGGGCGGGAGCCGCCGGGAACCAGCTCCGGCGGCCGACGGGCCGCCACGTCCTCCACCCAGCCGACCAGGGCGGTCACCACCGCGACCAGGGCGAAGACCAGGACCACCCGGACCGCCAGGCCGAGCGGATCCTGG
This sequence comes from Micromonospora sp. NPDC052213, assembly GCF_040679695.1. Taxonomy (NCBI): domain Bacteria; kingdom Bacillati; phylum Actinomycetota; class Actinomycetes; order Micromonosporales; family Micromonosporaceae; genus Micromonospora; species Micromonospora sp. NPDC052213. The sequence continues at coordinate 11,652 of NZ_JBFAVI010000089.1, read as the reverse complement.
TGCGACCAGCCCACCACGTCCACCAGCGGGGTGAGCGCCGCCACGAACGGCATGTGCCACAGGTAGACGGTGAGCGCCCGCCGGTTGAACACGGTCACGACCCGGCCGAACACGGCCCTGCGGTCCACCCAGCGCGCGCCCGCCGGCGCCCGCCCGAGCAGGACGAGGATGAAGGCCGCCGACCAGAGGGCGTTGCCGAGGGGGTTGTCGTTCAGGTCGTACCCACGGGGTCCGGGGTGGGTGACGATCCAGGCGGCCCCGGCGGCGGCGAGAGCCAGCGCGACGGGCACCAGCACCCGGGTGGCCAGGCGACGCAGCATGCCGGCCTGGTGGGCGAAGCCGAGCAGCCAGGCGCCGAAGTAGAGCCCGAAGTGGTGCAGCGCCCCCGGCAGCGCCGGCAGCAGGCCCAGCTCGGCCGCGGCGAGCACGGCGTACGGGGCGACCAGCGTGGGCACCGGGGCGCGCCGGAACAGCCAGAGGGCGACCGGGGAGGCGAGCACGAACCAGAGGTAGTCGCGCAGGTACCAGATCACGCTCAACGCGATCGCACCCCAGCCGTTGGCCGGCGGATCGGCGACGGGGAAGATCCAGAGCAGCACCTTCGGGCTCAGCGGCAGCCCGGTGAGCAGCATGGCGGGTACGAAGACCGCGGCGACCACCCAGAGTGACGGCAGCAGGCGACGCAGCCGGCGTACGACCGCCCCCGGCCCCCACCGTTGCAGCGAGGCGGCCATCAGCGAGCCGGCGAGCGCGAACATCACCGACATCGCCGGGAAGACGAGGGTCAGGGTGGCCCATCCGGTGACGTGGTAGACCACGACTCGAACGATGGCCAGGAAGCGGAGCAGGTCAAGGTATCGGTTTCGCATCAGCCTGCATCTATGTCCGGGGGCACGGGGGCTGGTCCTTCCCCTACCCTCCGGAGCGGCCCCGGCAAACCGCCAGCACCCCACGCGAACGTGACATCTTCCACCCGGCCGACCGACATCGATCATGCCCGGGACGCCGGGCCGGGGCGCACCCGGCCCGGCGTCCGGTCAGAATCCCAGCTTGCGCAGCTGCTTCGGGTCCCGCTGCCAGTCCTTCGCCACCCGGACGTGCAGGTCGAGGTAGACCCGGGTGCCGAGCAGCTCCTCGATCTGCCGCCGCGCGGTCGTGCCGACCTCCTTGAGCCGGCTGGCCCGGTGGCCGATCACGATCGCCTTCTGGCTGGGCCGCTCGACGTACACGTCGGCGTAGATCTTCATGAGCTTGCCCTCGGGGACCATCTCCTCGACGACCACCGCGATGGAGTGCGGCAGCTCGTCACGGACGCCCTCCAGGGCCGCCTCCCGGATCAGCTCGGCGACCAGCACCTGCTCCGGGTCGTCGGTGAGCATGTCGTCCGGGTAGAGCTGCGGCGACTCGGGCAGGTAGCGGGTCATCACCTCGACGAGGGTGTCCACCTGGTGCCCGGAGACCGCGCTGACCGGCACCACCTCGGCGAACTCGCCCAGCTCGCTGACGGCGAGCAACTGCTCGGCCAGCCGCCTGCGGTCCACCAGGTCGGTCTTGGTGACCACCGCCAGCACCGTGGCCTTCAGCTCGGCCAGCTCGCCGGTGATGAACCGGTCGCCGCGCCCGATCGGCTCGTCCGCCGGGATGCAGAGGCCGATCACGTCGACCTCGCTCCAGGTCTGTCGGACCAGGTCGTTGAGGCGCTCGCCGAGCAGCGTGCGGGGGCGGTGCAGGCCCGGGGTGTCGACCAGCACGAGCTGGGAGTCCGGGCGGTGCAGGACGGCCCGGATGACGTGCCGGGTGGTCTGCGGCTTGTTGGAGGTGATGGCGATCTTCTGCCCGACGATCGCGTTGGTCAGCGTCGACTTCCCGGCGTTCGGGCGGCCGACGAAACAGGCGAAACCGGCCCGGTAGGGGCGCTGCTCCAGGTCGCTCACGCCGCGACCCCGCCCCGCTCGCCGGCAGCCGTCCGCCCGCTCACTCGACCACCGTGCCCAGCACGGTGCCGTCCGGCGCGGCCACGTGGATCGGCGCGTCGACCGCGAGGTCCCGCACCGCCGCGTGCCCGGCGCCGTCCAGCGTCGACGCCTCGGTCACCACCACGGCGGCCTCCAGCCGGCTCGCGCCGGCCGCCGCCGCCGAGGCCACCGCGAGCTGGAGCGCGGTGATCGTCAGCGAGGGCAGCGAGACGCTGGCCGCGGCGTACGTCCGCCCGTCCTGGTCGCGTACCGCCGCGCCCTCCACGGCGCCCACCCGGCCGCGCGCGCCCCGGGCCAGGACGACCAGCTTGCCGTCCTCGGCGCTCAGCTCGATCGGGTCGGACGGGGTCGGCCGGGCGGCCGGTACGGCGGGTGACTCAGGCATCGGCGGGTTGCCTCTCCTCGGTTCGGTTCGTGTCGCCCCGGGGCTCGGCGTGCTCGCCGCGGCCCGGGCCGTCCTGCGTGTCGGTCGACTCCACCCGGCTCACCAGCACGGTGTCGATCCGGTTGCGTCGGCCGGTGGTGCCCTCGGCGACCAGCCGGAGCCCGGCGACCTCGACCTGCGCCCCCGGGATCGGGACGCGGCCCAGGGACTGGGCGAGCAGGCCGCCGACGGTCTCCACCTCGTCGGTGGGCAGCTCGGTGTCGAACAGCTCGCCCAGGTCCTCCACCGGGAGCCGCGCGGTGACCCGCACCGCCCCGTCGTCGAGGTGCTCGACCGGCGGGCGCTCGACATCGTACTCGTCGGTGATCTCGCCGACGATCTCCTCCAGGATGTCCTCGATCGTGACCAGCCCCCCGGTGCCGCCGTACTCGTCGACGACGATGACCAGGTGGTTGCGGGCGGCCTGCATCTCCGAGAGCAGGTCGTCGACCGGCTTGGACTCCGGTACGAAGGTGGCGGGGCGCATCAGCTCGGCGACCGGGAGCTGGCGGTCCTCCGGGGCGCCGCCCTGGGTGCGCCGGATCAGGTCCTTGAGGTAGAGCACGCCGAGCACGTCGTCGACGCTCTCGCCGATGACCGGGATCCGGGAGAACCCGGAGCGCAGGAAGAGCGCCAGCGCCTGGGAGAGCGTCTTGCGCTCCTCGATCCACACCATCTCGGTGCGCGGCACCATCACCTCGCGGGCGATCGTGTCGCCGAGCGCGAAGACGGAGTGGATCATCTGGCGCTCGCCGTGCTCCACGACGCCGCGCTGCTCGGCGAGGTCGACCAGCTCGCGCAGCTCCACCTGGGTGGCGAACGGCCCCTCCCGGAAGCCGCGCCCCGGGGTGACCGCGTTGCCGATCAGGATCAGCAGCGAGGCGAGCGGGTTCAGCGCCCGGCCCAGCCAGCGGACCAGGGGCGCGACGGACCGCCCGACCACGTACGCGTGCTGCCGGCCGAGGGTGCGCGGGCCGACCCCGACCACCACGAAGCTGATCACGGTCATCGCGCCGGCGGTGATCAGCGCCGCGCGCCAGCCCGCGCCGAAGGTGTCCACCGCGACGAGCGCCACCAGCGTGGTGGCGGTCAGCTCGGCGAGCAGCCGCAGCAGCAGGAGCAGGTTGAGGTGGCGGACCACGTCCCCGGCGACGGCCTGGAGCGTGCGCGCGCCCCGTACGCCGTCGCGGGCCAGCTCGGCGGCGCGGGCGGGCGAGACCGCGGCGAGGGCCGCCTCGGTCATCGCGATCAGGCCGGCCAGCACCACCAGGCCGGCCGCGGAGACCAGCAGTTGCAGGTCGGGCAGGCCGGTGGCGCCGGCCGCCAGTGTCGGGGCGTCCATCACCGGGACCGGGTCGACCGCCAGCTCGCCAGCAGTCGGGCCTGGAGCGCGAACATCTCCCGCTCCTCCTCCGGCTCGGCGTGGTCGTAGCCGAGCAGGTGCAGCACGCCGTGCACGGTGAGCAGGTGCAGCTCGTCGGCGGCGGAGTGGCCGGCGGTGGCCGCCTGCTTGGCCGCCACCTCCGGGCAGAGCACGATGTCGCCGAGCAGCGCCGGCTCGCCGGCGGCGGTCGACTCGCCGGGCCCGTGGTCGACGCTGCCCTCGTCCATGGGGAAGGCGAGCACGTCGGTCGGGCCGTCGCCGCCCATCCACCGGTGGTTCAGCTCGGTCATGTAGTCGATGTCGACCAGCAGCACGGACAGCTCGGCGAGGGGGTTGACCCCCATCTCGTCGAGGGCGTGCCGGGCGACGGCGAGCACGGCGTCGGTGTCGACGTCGACGCCGGACTCGTTGGCGATCTCGATGGACAACAGTCTTCCCTCGGTGGTCTAGCGGCGCCGGCCGGCCCGGCCGCCCTGGGCTGTCCGCCCGGGCACGGCGTGCACGCTCTGCGCCTGCTGGTTCTCCCGCTCGGCGTCCCAGCGGGCGTACGCGTCGACGATCTCCCCGACCAGCCGGTGGCGGACCACGTCCGAGCTGGAGAGCTGGGCGAAGTGCACGTCCTCGACGTTCTCCAGGATCTCCCGGACCACCCGCAGGCCGCTGGTCGTGCCGCCGGGGAGGTCGACCTGGGTGACGTCACCGGTGACGACGATCTTGGAACCGAAGCCGAGCCGGGTGAGGAACATCTTCATCTGCTCGGGCGTGGTGTTCTGTGCCTCGTCGAGGATGATGAACGCGTCGTTGAGGGTACGCCCCCGCATGTACGCCAGCGGCGCGACCTCGATCGTGCCCGCCGCCATCAGCTTGGGGATGGTGTCGGGGTCGAGCATGTCGTGCAGCGCGTCGTAGAGCGGACGCAGGTAGGGGTCGATCTTCTCGTTGAGCGTGCCGGGCAGGAAGCCGAGCCGCTCCCCCGCCTCGACCGCCGGCCGGGTGAGGATGATCCGGTTGACCTGCTTGGCCTGCAGGGCCTGGACGGCCTTGGCCATGGCCAGGTAGGTCTTGCCGGTGCCGGCGGGGCCGATGCCGAAGACGATGGTGTGCGCGTCGATCGCGTCGACGTAGCGCTTCTGCCCCAGCGTCTTGGGGCGGATGGTGCGCCCGCGCCGGGAGAGGATGTTGAGCGTCAGGACCTCGGCGGGCCGCTCGGCGCCGCCCTGCTCGAGCATGCCGACGGTACGCCGGACGGCGTCAGTGGTCAGGGTCTCGCCTTTCTCGATGAGTTCGAGCAGCTCGCTGAAGATCCGCTCGGCGAGGGCGTTGTCGGCGGGGGCGCCGGTGATGGTGATCTCGTTGCCCCGGACGTGCACGTCACTGTTGACCGAGCGCTCGACCAGTCGCAGGATCTCGTCACCCGCGCCGAGCAGGTTGACCATGATCTTGGAATCCGGAACGGTGATCCTGGTCTGCACCCGGGGCGGGCCGGGAGGTGGGGTGCCGGTCATAGGTCGGGCCGAGGGGCCCTGCGCCACCTGCTCTCGAACTCGGCGCCGGGCCTGCTGGCGCGGCGCGCTGACGTTGCCTCCATCGTATCTGCTCAACAGCGGCGGCACCGTGCCCATTTCCGCGCCTGCGGGACGGCACGGGCGGGACGCGGCCCGCGTCGGCCCCGCCCCGCCCGTGCGCCGCCGTCAGGAGCCGGCGCGGAAGTCGTACCGGTCGAAGGTCTCCTGGGTGCGGGTGAACCGGTAGGTCGCCCAGTGCATCCGGACCACCGCGCCGTGCTCGTCCCGGGTGAGCCGCAGCAGCTCGCCCACCTCGCGCCCGGAGACCGTGCGGTAGACGTCCGGCTGGTCGGGCAGCGGCGCGAAGACCGCCGGCGGCTTCCCCGCCGGGTCGTCGGCGCCCCGGGCCCGCAGCGCGCCGTCGTGCCACGAGAAGACGTACTCGAAGCCCTCGCCCCACCAGCGGCCGAGCAGCCCGCGTACGCCCTCCGGGGCGGGCGGGCCCGGCCGCCACGGCGCGACGTCGGCCGGGTCGTGCTCGACGGCGGCGGCCAGCAGCCGGTGCGGCAGGTCGAGGACCTCGCCGGCGGTGCCGGAGGAGCCGAGCACGGCGACGCCCATCGCGCCCGGAGTCCCCTCGCCGCCGCGCCGGCCGTAGACGCCGGCCAGGAAGCCGGGCATCGCGCCGTCGTGCCCGACGTGCATGATCCGCTTGCCCTGCGGCACCAGGATCAGCCCGAGCCCGAAGCCGCCGGCCCAGAGCGTCTCGTCGGTCACCGTCGCCGGCCAGCGCATCTCCTCCAGCGTGGCCGGGGCGAGCACCGCGCCCGCCGGGTCCAGCGCCGCCGGGTCGGCGAGGAAGGCCGCCCAGCGGGCCATGTCGGTGGCGGTGCTCCAGAGCTGGGCCGCCGGCCCCACCGCGCCGAAGTCCGTGGGCGGTTCCGGGTGCGCCTCGTCGGAGTACGCGTCGACCAGGAACCCGGTCGCGGCGTGCGGGCCCGGCGTCACCGAGGTGTCGGCCAGCCCCAGCGGGGTCAGCACCCGCTCGGCGAGCACCTCCGCCCAGGTGCCGCCCCGCAGGTGGCCGACGAGCCGGCCGAGCAGCGCCATGCCGAGGTTGGAGTAGTGGTAGCGGCGGCCCGGCGGCAGCACCCGCTCGGCCCGGGCGAGGTCGGCGACCAGCTCGTCGACGTCGGGCGCGCGCAGGCTGTCCCAGACGTCGCCGTACGGCTCCCGTTGCAGGCCGGCGGTGTGCGACAGCAGCCGGCGCACGGTCAGCTCGCCGTGGGCCGGCAGGTCCAGGTGGCGGCCCAGCGGGTCGTCCAGGTCGAGCAGGCCGGCGTCGCGGCACTGGAGCGTCAGCACGGCGGTGAACGTCTTCGTGACCGAGCCGATCCGGAACCGGGTGCCCGGCCCCAGCTCGGTGTCGTTGCCGGTGCCGCCGACCGTGCACGTCCACAGCGGGCGGTCGGCCCGGTGCAGGGCCGCCGAGACCGCCGGCACCCGGGCCTGCGCCTGGACCGTGCGCACCAGCCGGGACAGGCGGTCGTCGACCGCCGTCACGCGAGGTCCCGGGCCAGCATCGGGCCCAGCGGCGCCCCGCCGAGCACGTGCGCGTGCACGTGGAAGACCTCCTGGCCGCCGTACGCGCCGGTGTTGAACATCAGCCGGAAGCCGTCGCCGAGCAGCCCCTCGTCCTCGGCCACCGCGGCGGCCGTGGCGAGCACCTCGCCGGCCAGCGCCGGGTCGCCCTGGGCGAGCGTCGCCACGTCGGCGTAGTGCTCCTTCGGGATGACCAGCACGTGCACCGGCGCCTTCGGGCCGATGTCGCGGAAGGCGAGCGTGGTGGCGGTTTCCCGCACGACGGTGGCCGGGATCTCCCCGGCGACGATGCGGCAGAACAGGCAGTCGGTTCCCATCCGGGCAGTGTAAGTAAGGGCTCCCTGCCGACGCCCGCCGTGGACGAGGGGGCCCTTCATCACGGCGCACGGGGCCGGCGCGGCATGATGGCCGGCGTGACTTCACGGGCGGTACTGGTGACGGGGGCCTCGCGCGGCATCGGACGGGCGGTGGCGACGGCGTTCGCGGCGAGCGGGGACCGGGTGGCGATCCACCACCGCGACTCGGCGGAGGCGGCCGGGCGGCTGCGCGCCGAACTGCCCGGCGAGGGGCACGTGGTGGTCCGCGCCGACCTGACCGACCCGGACGCCGTACGGGCCATGGTGGACGAGGCGGCCGGCCTGCTGGGCGGGCTGGACGTGCTGGTCAACAACGCCGGGGTGTACGGCGACCGGGACGCCCCGCACCCGGTCTTCGGCGCCTCCTACGCCCAGTGGCGCGCGCAGTGGCGGCAGGTGGTGGAGACCAACCTGACCGGCGCGGGCAACGTCATCTGGTGCGCCGCCCAGCACATGCGCGACCGGGGCGGCCGGATTGTCAACGTCTCCTCCCGGGGCGCCTTCCGGGGCGAGCCGGAGCAGCCGGCGTACGGGGCGAGCAAGGCGGGGCTGAACGCGCTGGGGCAGTCGCTGGCGGTGGCCCTGGCCCCGTACGGCATCACCGTCGCCACGGTGGCCCCGGGCTTCGTGGAGACCGACATGACCACGGAGCACCTGCGCGGAGAGCGGGGCGCCGCCATCCGGGCGCAGAGCCCGTTCAACCGGGTGGGCCGCCCCGAGGAGATCGCCGCCGCCGTGCACTGGCTCGCCTCCCCGCAGTCGGAGTGGGCCTCCGGCACCATCGTCGACCTGAACGGCGCCTCCTACCTGCGCAGCTGAGCGTCACCAGCGGGCGAGGCGGGTGGCGAGCACCGCGAGGGCGGCCACGCCGGCCGTCGAGGTACGCAGCACCGACGGGCCCAGGCGGACGGCGCGGGCCCCGGCCCCGGTGAAGGTGTCCAGCTCGCTGTCGGCGATCCCGCCCTCCGGCCCGACGACCAGCACGATCTCGCCCGCGGCGGGCAGCTCGACGGTGGTCAGCCGCTCCTGCGCCTCCTCGTGCAGCACGAACGCCGCCGCGGCCCCGCCGATGCGGCGCGCGACCCGGGCGGTGGACTCGTCCGGCGTCCCCGCCACCACGGGCAGCCAGGCGCGGCGGGCCTGCTTGGCCGCCTCCCGGGCGGTCGCCGCCCACTTCTCCCGCGCCCGTACGCCCCGGTCGCCGCGCCACTGGGTGACCGAGCGGGCCGCCGCCCAGGGCACGATCTCGTCCACCCCGACCTCGGTCATCGCCTGCACGGCCAGCTCGCCCCGGTCGCCCTTGGCGATGCCCTGCACCACCACCAGGCGCGGGACGGAGGCGTCGACGTACCCCCGGGAGGTGATCTCCAGGTCGAGGGTGCCGCGGCCGACGGCGGTGACCACGGCGGCGGCGGTGCCGCCCCGCCCGTCGGCGAGCAGCAGTTCCTCGCCGACGCGGAGCCGCTGCACGGTGGCGGCGTGGTGCCCCTCGGGGCCGTCGAGGGTCAGCCGGTCGGCGGTGGGCAGCGACTCGACCAGGAACAGCGGCGCGGACACGACGATCAGGCTAGCCGCCCCGGCGGCCGTCGGGGTGGCGAGGGCGGCGGAGCCGACCGGGCCGCCGCGGAGCGCGGCGGCCCGGGGGCGTGCGCGTCAGGCGTGGCCGTTGAAGGCGTCGCGCATCCGGGAGAAGAAGCCGCCCTGCTTGGTCAGCTCGGCGACCTCCTCGCCCCGGGTCTTGGCGAAGTCGCGCAGCATCCGCTCCTGGTCGGCGTCGAGCTTCGTCGGGGTGCGCACGTCGAGGTGGACGTAGAGGTCGCCCCGGCCGGTGCCGCGCAGGTGCGGCACGCCTCGGGCGCGCAGCCGCAGCGTGCTGCCCGGCTGGGTGCCGGCCTTGACGTCGACCGTCTCCTCGCTGTCGAGCGTCTTGATGGTCAGCCGGGTGCCGAGGGCGGCGGCGGTCATCGGCACGGTGACCCGGCAGTGCAGGTCGTCGCCCTTGCGGGAGTAGACGTCGTGCGGCCGCTCGTGGATCTCGACGTAGAGGTCGCCGGCGGTGCCGCCGCCCGGGCCGACCTCGCCCTGCTGGGCCAGCCGGATGCGCATGCCGTCCTCGACCCCGGCGGGGATCTTGACGGTCAGCGAACGCCGGGTGCGGACGCGGCCGTCGCCGGCGCACGTCGGGCAGGGGTGCGGGATGGTGGTGCCGTAGCCCTGGCAGACGGTGCAGGGGCGGGCGGAGACCACCTGACCGAGGAAGGTGCGCTGCACCGACTGCACCTCGCCACGGCCGCCGCACGCCTCGCAGGTGGCGAGGTGGGTGCCGGCCGCGGTGCCGGCGCCGGAGCAGGTGGTGCAGAGCACGGCGGTGTCGACGGTGATCGGCGCCTCGACGCCGAACGCGGTCTCGTTCAGGTCCAGCTCCAGCCGCAGGATCGCGTCGGCGCCCGGCCGGGTCCGCGGTCGCGGGCCCCGCGACCCGCCGGCCGCGCCACCGAAGAACGCGTCCATGATGTCCTGGAAGCCGACGAACGGGCCGGCACCGCCGGGACCGCCCGGGCCGCCCGCGCCCCCGCCGCCAGGGGCGAGCGGGTCGCCGCCCAGGTCGACGATCTGCCGTTTCCGGTCGTCCGAGAGGACCTCGTACGCGGCGTTGATGTCCTTGAACTTCTCCTGTGCCTCCGGGTCCGGATTGACGTCCGGGTGGAACTGCCGCGCCAGCTTCCGGTAGGCGCGCTTGATCTCGTCGTCGGAGGCTTCCCGGCTCACCCCGAGAATGCCGTAGTAGTCCCTGGCCACTGCGTTCCGTGTCCTCATGTTCGTCTCGCGTTGCGCCGGTCGTCGGCCGGAGCCGGCCGTCGGCCCTGACTGGTCAGTTCTGGGCCAGCAGCTCGCCCACGTAGCGTGCCACGGCCCTCACCGTGGCGATGGTGCCGGGGTAGTCCATCCGGGTCGGCCCGAGCACGCCGAGCCCACCCACGATCGTCGCGCCCGGCCCGTAGCCGGTGCTGACCACCGAGGCGGCGCGCAGGTTGTCGATCTCGTTCTCGTCGCCGATCAGCACCCGGGTCGTGCTCGGCTCCGCCTCGCCGATGAGCTTGAGCAGCACGACCTCCTCCTCCAGCGCCTCCAGGATGGGGCGCAGCGAGCCCTGGAAGTCGAGCAGGCCGCCGCGGGTGAGGTTGGCCGTGCCGGCCAGCGCGATCCGCTCCTCGTGCCGCTCGACCAGCGTCTCCAGCAGCACGGTGGAGAGGGTGGTCATGGCCGGCCGCAGGTGCGGCACCGACTCGTCGACCAGCGCCTGCACCAGCGGCGGGGTCTCGGACAGCCGGGTGCCGACCAGCTTCTCGTTGACCAGCCGGCGCAGGTCCGTGACGTCGTCGGCGGGGATCGGCCCGGGCAGCTCGACCAGCCGCTGCTCGACCCGGCCGGTGTCGGCGATCATGACCAGCATCAGCCGGGTCGTGGAGATCGGCACCAGCTCCAGGTGGCGGACGGAGGAGCGGGCCAGGCTCGGGTACTGCACCACGGCGACCTGCCGGGTCAGCTGCGCCAGCAGCCGTACGGTGCGGTGCACCACGTCGTCGAGGTCGACCGCGCCGACCAGGAAACGCTCGATCGCGCGGCGCTCGGCCGGGCTGAGCGGCTTGACCCTGGACAGCCGGTCCACGAAGAGCCGGTAGCCGCGGTCGGTGGGCACCCGGCCGGCGCTGGTGTGCGGCTGGCGGATGTAGCCCTCCTCCTCCAGCACGGCCATGTCGTTGCGGACGGTCGCCGGGGAGACCCCGAGCTGGTGCCGCTCGACCAGCGACTTGCTGCCGACGGGCTCCTGCGTGGCGACGTAGTCCTCGACGATCGCGCGCAGCACGGCGAGCTTGCGGTCGTCGAGACCCATCGTTCCCCACCTCCTGTCGCACGTCGGACCTCCCGCGCCCCGAGGGGCGGGCGGGTTGCTGGCACTCGCTACGGACGAGTGCCAGTCTACGTCGGCGCGCCCGCCGACGCGATGATCAACCTGGGACGGCGATCCGACCGGCGCCACACGGCCCGCGGAGGCGGCGGCGCCAGAGCCGATCATCCGGACATCCCGGTCGGAAGTCGCTCTGGTGCGGCCTTGCCCGCGGCCCCTACCGTGACGTCCATGACTGAACCACCTCGCCCTCCCGGAGCGGGGGACCCCGGCGACCGGCCGGACCCGGCCGCTCCGTCGGGGGTTCCCGGGCCGGCCGGCTCCGACGAACCCACCGCACCACTGTCCGGGGCACCGGGCCCGGGCGGCTATCCCCCGCCCGGTGGCTATCCGCCGCCCGCCGGTGACCAACCGCCGTCGGGCGGCTACCCTCCGCCGGGCCGACCCGCAGCGCCGGCCGGCCGCCACCGACGCCGAGCCGTCGCACCCCACCGC
>NZ_JBFAVI010000088.1:0-25792 GCF_040679695.1 Micromonospora sp. NPDC052213 | reverse complement strand
CGCCCCGGCGGCGACCGGCGCGACGGCGGCCGCCGGGCGGGCGCCCCACCGGCCGCCCCCCGCCGGCCGGTCGCCGCGCCGATCGCCCGCCGGGCGCTCGCCGCGCCCGGGGCCGCCGGGCCGCTCACCGCGTCGCTCCACCGGGAAACGGTCGCCGGAGGGCCGCTCGGGGCCCGTCACGCGAGTTCCTCCCCCGCGGCCACCCGGGCGCCGCGCGCCCAGTCTGTCGCCGCCATCGCCCGCTTGCCCGCGGCCCGCACCTCGCCGAGCCGCACCGGGACGGTGGCCGTGCCGGCCAGCACCCGGGACTTCTCCACCAGCAGCTCACCCGGCTTCAGCTCGGGGCCGTCGGCCACCGGGGCGACCGGGCCGAGCTTGACCCGCTCGCCCCGGAACGTCGTCCACGGCCCCGGCGCCGGCGTGCAGGCCCGGATCCGCCGGTCGACCGCGAACGCCGGGTCGGACCAGCGCACCCGGGCGTCCTCCACGGTCAGCTTCGGCGCCAGCGACACCCCGTCGGCGGGCTGCGGCTCGGCCCGGGCGGTGCCGTCGGCGATCGCGTCGAGGACGGCCACCAGCAGGCCCGCGCCGGACTCGGCGAGCCGCTCCAGCAGGTCGCCGGAGGTGTCGGCCGGGCGGATCTCGTCGGTGAGCGTGCCGTAGACCGGCCCCGTGTCGAGGCCCTCCTCCAGCTGGAAGACGCTGGCCCCGGTCAGCTCGTCGCCGTGCAGCACGGCGTGCTGGACGGGCGCGGCCCCGCGCCACGCGGGCAGCAGGGAGAAGTGCAGGTTGATCCACCCGTGCCGGGGGATCTCCAGGGCGGCCGGCGGCACCAGCGCGCCGTAGGCCACCACGGGGACGCAGTCCGGGGCCAGCTCGCGCAGCCGGTCCAGGAACTCCGGCTCGCGCGGGCGGGCCGGGGTGAGCACCTCGATCCCGTGCTCGTCGGCCCACGCCCCGACGGGGGACCGGGACAGCCCGCGTCCCCGCCCGGCGGGCGCGTCGGGGCGGGTGACCACGGCGACCAGCTCGTGGCGGGAGGCCGCCACGGCGGCCAGGGCGGGTACGGCGACGGCCGGTGTGCCGGCGAAGATCACGCGCACGGGCGGCTCACCGACCCAGGCCGAAGGGGCTGCTGGAGGTGTGCGGGTTGAGCTTCACCGTCGGCGGGGCGGCCGGGTCGTACCACTCCGCCTGACGGATCGCCTTCATCGCCTCCTTGCGGCCGGCCGGGTCCAGCCGGTCCACGAAGAGCACCCCGTCGAGGTGGTCCGTCTCGTGCTGCACGCAGCGCGCCATCAGGCCGGTGCCGACGATCTGCAGCGGGTCGCCGTAGCCGTTGAAGCCCTTGGCGATCACGTTCTGCCGGCGCTTGGTGTCGAAGTAGAGGCCCGGAATGGACAGGCAGCCCTCCGGCCCGTCCTGCTCCTCGGCGTCGGGAAACTCCAGCACCGGGTTGACCAGGTGGCCCAGCACGTCGTCGACGTCGAAGGTGAACACCCGCAGGCCCACACCGAGCTGCGGCGCGGCGAGGCCGGCGCCGTTCTGCTCGCGCATCGTGTCGGTCAGGTCCGCGATGAGCTTGCGCAGCTCGACGTCGAAGTCGACCACCGGATCGGCCGGCGTGCGCAGCACCGGATCCCCGAACAGACGGATGGGCTGGACGGTCACTCGGCGTGGCTCCTTCGGCTGGACGACGTGGTGCCGTACCAGTCTACGGAGTGCCGGGAGACGTCCCGGCCGGCGTACCGCGTTGCGCCGCCGCCGGTTCCGTGTCGATGATCACCACGCGGCCGCTCGTACGTCCGGCCGGCCCGCGGGCGCTCGCGGAACAGCCGGCTGTCCCGCCGGTGCCGAGGTGCGGTCGGCCGGGCGGATCAGGCGCCGGCGCCCGGCTCCCCGGCCAGCACCGTGTCCCCGCCGAGCAGGGCGTGTTCGGGCAGCGGCAGCTCGATCTTGTGGGCGGCCTCCCAGTCGTGGATCAGGGTCGGCCGGGCCTGGGCGGCGAAGTAGTCCACCGCGCTCATCCCGCCGACCACCGGCTCGTCGACCTCGGCGACGAGTTGGGCCGGCACCAGGCGGAAGCCGTTCTGCAGGGCGGCGCTGAGCCGGCGGTGCCCGTCGACGACGAAGAAGTACTCCCCCGTGTAGCCGATCCGCAGCGGTTCCAGCGCCTCGTCGCCGGCCGCGGCGACGTCGCCGACGAACTCCGAGTCCCACAGGTCGCGCAGGGCGGCGATGTCCTCGGTCGGGTAGACCCGGGCCGGGTCGAGCAGCAGCAGCGGCGGGGCGTCGCGCAGCACGTCCGCGCACAGCCGGCCCTCGTACGCGTCGACGATGTGCTCGATGACCTCGGCCGCGGAGGCGCGGGTGGTGTCGCAGATCAGGTCGTAGTTGCGCAGCCGTGCCTTGTCCACCCCGTAGCGGACGATGAACCGGCCCCGCTCGCTCTCGCTGCGCTCCCGCAGCTTGGCCGTGGCTTCCTCCAGCGACGTGTAGCTCTCGGCCGGGCCGGAGGGGCGGGCGAGCACCCGGCGGGCCGCCTCGCCCGGCTCGGTGATCATGTGCACCTTGAGCGCGTCGGTGAAGAAGTGCCAGGCCAGCCGGGAGTCCATGACCAGCCGCTCGCCCGAGGCGGCGATGTCCCGCTGGAGCTGGTCGACGTAGCCGTCGACGGCCTGGTCCAGCTCGGCGTGCAGGTTGAGCTGCAGCGCGGTCATCTGCCGCTCCTGCGCCATCTGCCGGTAGAGGTCACCGACGCTGACCCGGCGCAGGCCGAGCCGCTTGGCGATCTCCACCGAGACGGTGCTCTTGCCGCTGCCGAGGTCACCATTGAAGACGATCGACTGACGAACGGTCACGACTGGTCCACCCCTGATCACCGGCTGATTGACATCATCGACATCGCGCCGAACCGACGCGCTCCCGCCATCGTCGCGCGATCCGTACGCCCCGGCATGACGGGCGATGCTATCACCCGATAGCGGGCCACCCGTCGTACCCGGCGTGCGACGGCGGCCGGTCGGGCGCCCGGAACGGCGGGACCGTGCGGCGGATCACGGGCGCCCGTCGCGGCGGCCCATCACGGACGGCACGGTCGTGGCGAGGGATCGCGGCCGTGGCGACGGATCACCGACGGCCCGGGCAGGGCGGCGGACCGCCGGCGGTCCGGGCCGTGGTCGCGGGCGGCGCGGGCGTCGTCCGGGTCAGAAGAGGCTGAGCGGGTCCACCTGGAGACGGACCGGGTCGACGGCCTTGCGCGCCGTGCGCACCCCGGCCGCCGAGTGCAGCGCACCGGCCAGCGCGGCCGCCCGGGCCCGGGGCACCCGGACCAGCATCCGCTCCCGCTCCCCGTCGGCCGGCACCGGCCCGAGCAGCTCGGCCTCGGCCGGGAGCCGGGCCTCGGCCAGCAGGTCGGCGACCGCCGCCGGCGGGCCGGTCACGCTGGCCATCCGCACCGCCGGCGGGAAGCCCAGCTCCCGCCGCTCGGCCAGTTCCCGGGCGGCGAACCAGGCGGCGTCCCAGCGCAGCAGCGCCTGAACCGGGGCGAGGGCGCCGTCGGCGACCACCACCACCCGGCCGCCGCCGGCCGCGGGGCGGGCCAGCGCCGCGGCGGCCAGCCAGCGGCGCAGCGCCTCCTCCCCCGCCCGCAGGTCGGCCCGGGTGAGCAGGGCCCAGGAGTCCAGCAGCAGCACCGCGCCGAAGCCGCCCTCGGCGACCGGCTCGGCGCCGGGGGTGGCGATGACCAGGCCGGCGCCGCCGGGCACGGTGGCGAGCACCTCCTCGCGGCCGGAGGTGCGCACCGGCACGCCGGGAAAGGCCCGACCCAGTTCCTCGGCGGTGCGCCGGGCGCCGGTGACGGAGGCGCGCAGCCGCCGCCCGCCGCACTCGGGGCAGGCGTACGCGGCGGCGACCCGCCCGCACCACCGGCAGGCCGGGCTGCCCTTGGCCGAGGGCAGCGCGAGCGGCCCGGCGCAGTGCGGGCACCGGGCCGGGGTGCGGCACTCGGCGCAGGCCACCGAGGGCAGGTAGCCGCGGCGGGGCACCTGGACCAGCACCGGCAGGTCGGCCCGGATCGCCTCGCGGGCGGTGGTCCAGGCCAGGCTGGGCAGCCGGGCGGTGGCCGCCCCGGGGTCCCGGGCCAGCTGCGGGTCGTCGCCGGTGGGCGCGATCGCCGGCATCCGGGCCCGCAGGGTGGCCCGGTCGGCCACCACCTCGCGGGCCCACCCGGTCTCCACCAGCAGCTGCGCCTCGGCTGTGCGGGCGAACCCGCCGACCAGGGCGGCGGCGTCGCCGAGCTGGGCGCGGGTGAGCAGCACCTCCCGGGCGTGCGGGTAGGGGGCCCGGGGCTCGGCGTGCAGGTCGTCGCCGTCGTCCCAGATCGCCACCAGGCCGAGGCGGGCGACCGGGGCGAACATCGCGGCGCGGGTGCCGACCACCACGGACACGTCGCCGCGCCGGGCGGCGAGGAACGCCCGGTAGCGTCGGGCCGGGCCGAGGGCGGCGGAGAGGCAGACGTGCCGCCCCGGGCCCAGGGCGGATTGCAGGGCGGCGTCGAGGCGATCCAGGTCGCGGTTGTCGGCGACCACCACCACCGCGCCCCGGCCGCCGGCGACGGTCGCGGCGACGGCCTCGGCGTACCGGGCGGGCCAGTCCTCCCCGGGCAGCGCCGACCAGACCGCGCGGGGTGCCCGCCCGTCGGCCAGCGCCCGGAGCAGGGCCGGCCCGGCCGGGTAGTCCCGCCAGGCGTCCGGACCAGGCCCGACCACCGGCCCGGCACCCGCCGGGGCGTCCGCCGGCACGGCGACCTCGGGCACGGCGACCTCGGCGGGCCCGTCGTCCGGCACGCTGGAGCCTCCGCCGGACGCCGTGGGGCCGCCCTCCAGCGCCGCGGCGTCTCCGCCGGACACGGCGGCGCCTCTGGCGGAGCCGGCCGCGTCCCCGGCGGGCGCGGCCGCGTCGCGGGCGCGGACGTCCTTCTCCACCCGGGCGTGCCGCGGCGGTACGGCGAGGCGGAGCACGTCGGCGAGGCTGCCGGCGTAGCGGTCGGCGACCGCCCGGGCCAGCCGGGCGACCTCCGGGGCGAGCACCGGCTCCGGCGAGACGACCTTCTCCAGGTACGCCAGCCGGCCGGTGTGCCCCGAGTCGTCGGCCCGCTCCAGCAGCCAGCCGTCGACGAGCTGCCCCGCGAAGCGGACCTTCACCCGCGTGCCGGGAACGGCGTCGGCGTCCAGCTCGGCGGGGACGAGGTAGTCGAACGGGCGGTCCAGGTGGGCCAGGGGCAGGTCGACGCAGACGCGAGCGACCGGCGTCCCCGAAGCGGGTCGCCGGTCGCTGCGCCTGGTGCCGGTCAGGCTCCCGCGGCCGACTTGAGGTCGGCGGCCCGGTCGGTGCTCTCCCAGGTCAGGTCCGGCAGCTCACGGCCGAAGTGGCCGTACGCGGCGGTCTGCTGGTAGATCGGGCGGAGCAGGTTGAGGTCACGGATGATGGCGGCCGGCCGCAGGTCGAAGACCTCGGTGACGGCCTGCTCGATCGAGGCGACCGGCACGGTCTCGGTGCCGAACGTCTCGATGAAGAGGCTGACCGGGTGGGCCTTGCCGATCGCGTAGGCGACCTGCACCTCGCACCGCTCGGCCAGGCCGGCGGCGACCACGTTCTTGGCCACCCAGCGGGTCGCGTACGCCGCGGAGCGGTCGACCTTCGACGGGTCCTTGCCGGAGAAGGCGCCGCCACCGTGCCGGGCGTACCCGCCGTAGGTGTCGACGATGATCTTGCGTCCGGTCAGGCCGGCGTCGCCCATCGGCCCGCCGATCTCGAACCGGCCCGTCGGGTTGACCAGCAGCCGGTAGCCCTCGGTGTCCAGGCCGAGGCTCTCCAGCTCCGGGGCGATGACGTGCTCGCGCACGTCGGGGGTGAGCAGCGAGTCCAGCGAGATGTCCGCGGCGTGCTGGCTGGAGACGACCACCGTGTTGAGCCGGACCGGCCGCAGCCCCTCGTACTCGATGGTGACCTGGGTCTTGCCGTCCGGGCGCAGGTAGGGGATGGTGCCGTCCTTGCGCACCTGCGACAGCCGGCGGGCCAGCCGGTGCGCCAGCGCGATCGGCAGCGGCATCAGCTCGGGCGTCTCCGAGCAGGCGAACCCGAACATCATGCCCTGGTCGCCGGCGCCCTGGGCGTCCAGCGCGCTCTCCGAGGCCCCGGTACGCAGCTCGAAGGCGTTGTCGACGCCCTGGGCGATGTCCGCCGACTGGGCGCCGATGGAGACGTTGACGCCGCAGGAAGCGCCGTCGAAGCCCTTCTTCGACGAGTCGTAGCCGATGTCGAGGATGGTCCGACGGACAATGGTCGGGATGTCGGCGTACGCCTTGGTGGTCACTTCACCGGCGATGTGCACCTGGCCGGTGGTGATCAAGGTCTCGACCGCGACCCGGCTGCGCGGGTCCTCGGCGAGCAGGGCATCGAGAATGCCGTCGCTGATCTGGTCGGCGATCTTGTCCGGGTGGCCTTCCGTGACCGATTCGGAAGTGAAGAGGCGGCGTGTCACGGCACTCCTAGCTTGTGGATAAGTCGTTCCGCGGAAGTCTAGTCATCCGCGCGCGCGCCGGGGGCCTTCGGTGCTGCTCGGTTCCAGCCGTCAGGAACGGTCGGGCAACCGGGCCGCCACGAGATCCCAGACGGCGTCGGCGAGGTCCTCCTTGGACTGTTCGGGCAGCCGGCTGACCGACCCGTCCGCGCCGATGACGGTCGCCGCGTTGGTGTCGGCGCCGAAGACCTTGTCGGTGCCGACCTCGTTGATGACGATGAGGTCCGCCCGCTTGCGGGCGAGCTTGGCCCGGCCGTTGGCCTCGGCGTCGCCGGTCTCCGCGGCGAACACCACCAGCACCTGCTCCGGGCGGCGGCGCTGGCCCAGCTCGGCGGCGATGTCCGGGTTGGTGACGAGCGCGATGGTGGGCGCGTCGCCGTCGTCCGACTTCTTGATTTTGCCAGGCGCGTAGGTCGCCGGGCGGAAATCGGCCGGAGCCGCCGCCATCACCACCACGTCGGCCCCGGCGGCCGCCGCGAGCGTGGCCTCGCGCAGCTCGGCGGTCGTGCCGACCCGGACCAGGTCGACGCCCGCCGGGTCGGGCAGCGCGACGTTGGCCGAGATCAGGGTGACCCGGGCGCCGCGGGCGACGGCGCAGCGGGCGAAGGCGTAGCCCTGCTTGCCGGAGGAGCGGTTGCCCAGGAAGCGGACCGGGTCGAGGGGCTCGCGGGTGCCGCCGGCGGTCACCACCACGTGCCGCCCGGCCAGGTCGGCGGGGGCGGCGAGACCCCGGGCCAGGGCCCGGCGGGCGACCGCGAAGATCTCCGCCGGGTCGGGCAGCCGACCCTTGCCGGTGTCGGCCCCGGTGAGCCGGCCGACGGCGGGCTCGACCACCCGGACGCCCCGGGAGCGCAGCGTCGCGACGTTGGCGGCGGTGGCGGGGTGCTCCCACATCTCGGTGTGCATGGCCGGGGCCAGCACGACCGGGCAGCGGGCGGTGAGCAGCGTGTTGGTCAGCAGGTCGTCGGCGAGGCCGTGCGCGGCCTTGGCGAGCAGGTCGGCGGTGGCCGGCGCGACCACCACGAGGTCGGCCTGCTGGCCGAGCCGGACGTGCGGCACCTCGTGCACGTCGGACCAGACGTCGTCGGCGACCGGCTGGCCGGAGAGCGCCGCCCAGGTCGGCGCCCCGACGAAGCGGAGCGCCGACGCGGTCGGCACGACCCGGACCCGGTGACCCGACTCGGTGAAGAGCCGTAGCAGCTCGCACGCCTTGTAGGCGGCGATGCCGCCGCCGACCCCGAGGACGATCCGGGGGGACATCGGGGCGGGTGGTTACGGCTGGTCGGTCGGCTCGGCGGTGAGCAGGCCCGCGTTGATCTCGCGCATGGCGATGGAGAGCGGCTTCTCCTGCGGGGTGGTCTCGACCAGCGGGCCGACGTACTCCAGCAGGCCCTCACCGAGCTGGCTGTAGTAGGCGTTGACCTGGCGCGCGCGCTTGGCGGCGAAGATGACCAGCGCGTACTTCGACGTCGTCTTCTCGAGGAGCTCGTCGATCGGCGGGTTGGTGATGCCTTCGGGGTTTGCGATGGATCCCACGAATTAACCTCTGCGTCTATCGCACCGCGGACAGCGGTGCTGGCGGTCAACCGCGCAGATGCGGTCGCGCCGGAGCCAGGAAAGAAGAACCGGACAAGCCTACCAGCTCCTCGACGACCCAATCGGTGAGGCTGTGCGCGACGGTGTGGTCGAACACCGCCAGGGTGTCCGCCGGCGGGACGATGCCGGGCGGGTGCAGCAGCACCAGCCGGGCGTCGGGCAGCGTCGCCCGGACCAGCAGCGCGCCGGCGAGGTCGAGGCCGAGCAGCACCGGCTGCCCGGCGGCCAGCCGGGCCCGCACCGGCCCGCCCGGCGTGCCGCGCCGGTGGGGCCCGGCCCGGCTCCACTCCAGCAGCTCCCCCGCCGCGACCATGCGGTCGAACTCGGGCGGGGTCAGGAAGAGGCGGTCCACCCCGTCCAGCTCGCCCTCGCGACGGGGGCGCGTGGTGGCCGGCACCGGGACCCACACGGACGGAGAACGCGCCCGGACGCACTCGACGACACTCTCCGTGCCCGAACCCGCGGGTCCGGCCAGGACAGTGAGCCGAGCCGCCGGGCGCGCCTCGTCATCCGTGCTCACTGCTTGTTTCTACACGCTGCCAGCCTCAGTTGGCGGCGAACTCCCCAAGCAGTGCCTTGCGCTGCTGCTCGCCGAGGCCACGCAGGCGACGGCTGTCGGCGATCTTGAGCTTCTCCATGATCTGGGTGGCCCGGATCTTGCCGATACCCGGCATCGCCTGCAGCACGGCGGAGACCTTGAGCTTGCCGACGACGTCGTCGGACTCGGCGCGCTCGAGGACGGCTCCGAGGGTGGTCTTGCCCTGCTTGAGCTGCTCCTTCAGCTCAGCACGGGCCTTGCGGATCTCCGCGGCCTTCTCCAGCGCGGCAGCGCGCTGTTCCGGGGTCAGTGACGGGAGCGGCACCAGTTCTCCTCAGGTCCCTATCGCGACGGGCGGGACGCCACGCCGCATCTGTGAAACGTGGTGTCGCTGTGAACCAAGGGGTCCGTGGTTCCCAGCGCCGGGAAAACTAGCGGCCAACGACGGTTTCGGCAACGTGGACGCGCGATGATCATCGCAAAGTGACCGAGCCGTCAGTCAGTCAGCCGGCGGTCAGGGTGGCCCGGCAGTCGGCAAGGGCCCGGTCCGCGGCGGCCCGCAGCGCGGCCGGGTCCGGGCCCGCGTTCAGCACCTCACGGGAGTACGAGGGCAGCACGGCGGGCAGGCTGGAGCCGAAGACGACGCGCAGATCCGCCGCGGTGGCGCCCTGCGCCCCGAGGCCCGGGGCGAGCAGCGGGCCGTTGACCCGGGACAGGTCGTGGCCGGTGTCGCCGATGGTCGCGCCGACCACCAGGCCGAAGCTGCCGAGCGGCTCCGCACCCGCGTTGAGCTGGGAGATCTCGTCGATGACGGTCTGCGCCACGGTCCGCCCGTCGGCGGTGCGGGCGCGCTGCACGGCGGCGCCCTCGGGGTTGCTGGTGAGCGCCAGCACGAAGACCCCGCCGCCGTGCTCGGCGGCCAGCTCGAACATCGGGGCGAGCGAGCCGACGCCGAGGTACGGGCTGGCCGTCACCGCGTCGACATGGACCGGACTGGATGGGTCAAGGTACGCCGAGGCGTAGGCGGCGACGGTCGAGCCGATGTCGCCGCGCTTGACGTCGAGGAGAACGAGCGAGCCGGCCTCCCGTAACTGTCGGATAGTTGACTCTAGGATCGCCACTCCGCGCGAGCCGAACCGTTCGAAAAACGCCGACTGGGGCTTGACCACCGCGACCCGGTCACCGAGGGCTTCCGCGACCGTCCGGGCGAACCGGTCAAGCCCCCGGACGTCGTCGTCGAGCCCCCAGCGGGCCAGCAGCCCCGGGTGCGGGTCGATGCCGACGCAGAGCGGCCCACGCTCGCTGACGGCCCGGTGCAGGCGGGCGCCGAAGCTCTCCATCCGGTTCTCTCCCTCTCCTCGCCCGGGCGTCCACTGCCCGGGCACGCTCGTCGGCGGGCGGCGCGCCGCCCGCGTACTCCCGCCGGACCGTGCCCGGCGGCTCAGCCGGCCCGCGCGGCCGCGGCGACCCCGGCGGCGATCCGGGCCAGGTCGGCGTCGTCGGTGACGTACGGCGGCATGGTGTAGACCAGGTCGCGGAACGGCCGCAGCCAGACGCCCTCGGCGACCGCGGCGGCGGTGGCGGCGGCGAGGTCCACCTCGTGGTCGAGCTGCACCACGCCGATCGCGCCGAGCACCCGCACGTCGCGCACCCCCGGCGCGCCCCGCAGCGGCTCCAGGCCGGCCCGCAGGCCCGCCTGCACCCTCGACACCTGCCCCGCCCAGTCCCCGGCCCGCAGCAGGCCCAGGGACGCGTTGGCGACCGCGCAGGCCAGCGGGTTGCCCATGAACGTCGGGCCGTGCGCCAGCACCCCGCCGGCGGAGATGCCCCGGGCGACCTCCGCCGTGCAGAGCGCGGCGGCCAGCGTCAGGTAGCCGCCGGTGAGCGCCTTGCCCACGCACATCACGTCGGGCACCACCCCGGCGTGCTCGGCGGCGAACATCGCACCCGTCCGGCCGAAGCCGGTGGCGATCTCGTCGAAGACCAGCAGCACCCCGTGCGCCCGGGTGACCTCGCGCAGCACCCGCAGGTAGTGCGGGTGGTGGAAGCGCATGCCCCCGGCGCCCTGGACGACCGGCTCCACGATGACCGCCGCCAGCTCGTGGGCGTGCCGCTCGACCGCCTCGACCAGGGCCGCCTCGTACGCGGCGTCGGGCGGGGTGTCGAAGCCACCGGGCGGGACGGGGGCGAAGACCTGCCGGGGCAGCACGTCGCCCCAGAGGTGGTGCATCCCGCCCTCGGGGTCGCAGACGCTCATCGGGTGGAACGTGTCGCCGTGGTAGCCGCCCCGCCAGGTGCCCAGCCGGCGGCGTTCCGGCCGGCCGGTGGCGCGTTGGTACTGCAGGCACATCTTGACGGCGACCTCGACGGCGACCGAGCCGGAGTCGGCCAGGAAGACGTGCTCCAGCCCCTCCGGGGCCAGCTCGACGAGGGTGGCCGCCAGGCGGACCGCGGGCTCGTGGGTGAGCCCCCCGAACATCACGTGGCTCATCCGCCCGAGCTGGTCGGTGACCGCCGCGTCGAGCACGGGGTGCCGGTAGCCGTGGATCGCCGCCCACCACGACGACATCCCGTCGACCAGCTCCCGGCCGTCGGCCAGCCGCAGCCGTACGCCCTGTGCGCCCTCCACCACGTAGGGCGGGCTGGCCGGCGGCAGGGCCGCGTACGGGTGCCAGACGTGCCGGCGGTCGGCCGCCAGGATCTCCTCGGGTGTCACGCGCGCTCCTTCGTCATCGCCCCCGCGATCTCGCACTTGTGGCCCCCTTCTCGTCCGGCATGAGGCATCGACCGGGGCGGAGAGGGCAGGATCACGGGTACCGCGGTCACCGGGCCGGTGCCGGGGCGGCGGCCGTGGCGCGGGCGACGGCCCGGGGCAGGGCCGGGCCGCGGTAGATGAAGCCCGTGTAGAGCTGGACCAGGGCGGCGCCCGCGTCGAACATCCGGGCGGCGTCGTCGGGGTCGAGGATGCCGCCGACGCCGACGACCGGCAGCCGCCCGCCGGTCTCCCGGTGCACGAACGACACCACCTCGCGGGCCCGGTCGGCCAGCGGCCGGCCGGACAGGCCGCCCGCCTGCGCGCCGCGCTCCCGGTCGGCCGGGGCGAGGCCGTCGCGCGCCAGGGTCGTGTTGGTGGCGATCACCCCCGCCGCGCCCCGGGCCAGGCAGACCTCCAACAGCTCGGCGATCGCCGGCTCGGTGAGGTCGGGGGCGATCTTCACCAGCACCGGCTTCTCCCCCACCAGCGCGGCGAGCAGGGCGTCCAGGTGCGCCCGGTCCTGCAACGCGCGCAGGCCCGGGGTGTTCGGCGAGGAGACGTTGACCGCGAAGTAGTCGCCGTGCCCGCGCAGCGCCCGGTAGGAGGCGAGGTAGTCCTCCACGGCCCCGTCCAGCGGGGTCACCTTGGACTTGCCGAGCGAGATGCCCAGCGGCACCCCGAGCGGGCGGGGCAGCGCCGCCAGCCGGGCCGCGAGGGCCTCGGCGCCGGCGTTGTTGAAGCCCATCCGGTTGACCACGGCCTCGCTGTCGGGCAGCCGGAACAGCCGGGGCCGGGGGTTGCCCGGCTGTGGGTGCGCGGTGACCGTGCCGACCTCGACGAAGCCGAAGCCCAGCGCCGGCCAGGCCGGCAGCGCCGCGCCGTCCTTGTCCATCCCGGCGGCGAGCCCCACCGGATTGGGGAACTCGACGCCGAACACCGTGCGCGGGGCCCGGACGGCGTACCGGGCGCGCAGGGCGGCCAGCGCCGCCGGCCGGCGGGACAGTCCCGCCAGCCGACGCAGCGTCCACTCGTGCGCCACCTCCGCGTCCCCCGCACCGATCCGGAACAGCCCCGGCCGCACCACCTTCTCGAAGATCACCGCGCGCTCCCCCCTGGCCCCCGTTGACCATGAGGTTGTTGCCCGTCGCACCGGCGTGTCACGACAACAACCTCATGATCAACCGGCTGGGGGCGGGTCACTCGGCGGCCCGCAGGGCGGCGTGCAGCTCCTGGAGGGGGCGGACCTGCATGTCGCCCCGGATGCGCGCCTCGATGCCCATCACGGCCGCCGCCGCGCCCGGCACGGTGGTGATGCACGGGATGTCCGCCGTGACGGCGGCGCTGCGGATCTCGTAGCCGTCCGAGCGGGCGCTGGCGCCCGAGCCCTGCGGGGTGTTGATGACCAGGGCGACGTCGCCGCCGAGGATCAGCGACACCGCGTCCTCGCCCGCGCCGGACTCGTAGTGCTTGCGGATCTGCTCGCAGGCGATGCCGTGCCGGCGCAGCACCTCGGCGGTGCCGGTGGTGGCGACGATCTCGAAGCCCAGGTCGGCCAGGCGCTTCACCGGGAAGATCATGCCGCGCTTGTCCCGGTTGGCGACCGACACGAAGATCTTCCCGGCGGTCGGCAGCGAGCCGTACGCGGCCGACTGCGACTTGGCGAAGGCGTTCCCGAAGGCCGTGTCGATGCCCATCACCTCGCCGGTCGACTTCATCTCCGGCCCGAGCAGCGAGTCCATGCCCTTGCCCGTCGGGGTGCGGAACCGCTTGAACGGCAGCACCGCCTCCTTGACCGCGATCGGGGCGCCGGCCGGCAGCGAGCCGCCGTCCCCGGTGGCCGGGAGCAGCCCCTCGGCACGCAGCTCGGCGATGGTGGCGCCGAGCGCGATCCGGGCCGCCGCCTTCGCCAGCGGCACCGCCGTGGCCTTGGAGACGAACGGGACCGTCCGGGACGCGCGGGGGTTCGCCTCCAGCACGTAGAGCACGTCGTCCTTCAGCGCGTACTGCACGTTGAGCAGGCCGCGCACCCCGATGCCCCGGGCGATCGCCTCCGTGTAGCGGCGGACCTGCGCGACGTGCGAGCCGGCCAGGGTGATCGGCGGCAGCGAGCAGGACGAGTCGCCGGAGTGGATGCCGGCCTCCTCGATGTGCTCCATCACCCCGCCGAGGTAGACCTCGCCGTCGGCGTCGCAGAGCGCGTCCACGTCGATCTCGATGGCGTCGTCGAGGAACCGGTCCACGAGCACCGGGTGGTCCGGGGAGATGTCGGTGGCCCGCCCGATGTAGTCACGCAGCGTCGCGTCGTCGTAGACGATCTCCATGCCGCGCCCGCCCAGCACGTACGACGGCCGGACCAGCACCGGGTAGCCGATCTCGTCGGCGATCGACTTCGCCTCGTCGTACGAGGTGGCCATGCCGTGCGCCGGCGCGCGCAGCCCGGCCCGGGCCAGCACCGCCCCGAACGCGCCCCGCTCCTCGGCCAGGTGGATCGACTCCGGGGAGGTGCCGACGACCGGCACGCCCGCGTCCTTGAGCCGTTGCGCCAGGCCCAGCGGGGTCTGCCCGCCGAGCTGCACGATCACCCCGACCACGCCCGGCCCGCCGGCCGCCCTGCCGGAGGAGTCCTCCGCGTGCCAGACCTCCAGCACGTCCTCGAAGGTGAGCGGCTCGAAGTAGAGCCGGTCGGCCGTGTCGTAGTCGGTGGAGACCGTCTCCGGGTTGCAGTTGACCATGACGGTCTCGTAGCCGCCACCGGCCGTGCCGCCGGCCGGGGCGCTGCGCAGCGCCTGAACCGCGTGCACGCAGGAGTAGTCGAACTCGATGCCCTGCCCGATCCGGTTCGGCCCGGAGCCGAGGATCAGCACCTTCGGCCGGTCCGACCCGACGACCTCCGTCTCCGAGTCGTAGGAGGAGTAGTGGTAGGGCGTGGTCGCCTCGAACTCGGCGGCGCAGGTGTCCACGGTCTTGTAGACCGGGCGGACGCCCAGGCGGTGCCGCAGCGTGCGTACGCCGTCCTCGGCGGCCAGCTCCGGGCGCAGCGCGGCGAGCTGCCGGTCGGACAACCCGGCCCGCTTGGCCAGGCGCAACAGGTCGGCGTCGAGCACCGGCGCGGCGACGATCTCCGCGCGCAGCTCGACCAGGGCGGCGATCTGGTCCAGGAACCACGGGTCGATCCCGCCGGACGCGGCGGCCACCTCGGCGATCGA
Source organism: Micromonospora sp. NPDC052213 (assembly GCF_040679695.1). Classification (NCBI taxonomy): domain Bacteria; kingdom Bacillati; phylum Actinomycetota; class Actinomycetes; order Micromonosporales; family Micromonosporaceae; genus Micromonospora; species Micromonospora sp. NPDC052213. The sequence goes on along the minus strand of NZ_JBFAVI010000088.1, from coordinate 11,114 downwards.
GGCGCCCAGCCGCAGCGCCCGCTCCACCGTGTAGAGCCGGCCGTCGTGCGGCATCCGCAGCGCGGCGAGGGTGTTCTCCTTCGTCGCGCCGGCCGGGTCGGGCAGCGTCCAGAAGCCGCCCGCCTTGGTCTCCAGCGAGCGCATCGCCTTGTTCAGCGCCTCGCTGAAGTTGCGGCCCAGGCTCATCGCCTCGCCGACGGACTTCATCGTGGTGGTCAGCTCCGGGTCCGCGCCGGGGAACTTCTCGAACGCGAACCGCGGGATCTTCACCACCACGTAGTCCAGGGTCGGCTCGAAGGCCGCCGGGGTCTTCAGCGTGATGTCGTTGGGGATCTCGTCCAGGGTGTAGCCGATGGCCAGCTTCGCGGCGATCTTCGCGATCGGGAAGCCGGTGGCCTTGGAGGCCAGCGCCGACGACCGGGACACCCGCGGGTTCATCTCGATCACGACGATCCGGCCGTCGGCCGGGTTCACCGCGAACTGGATGTTGCAGCCGCCGGTGTCCACGCCGACCTCGCGCAGCACCGCGATGCCCAGGTCGCGCAGCCGCTGGTACTCCCGGTCGGTCAGGGTCATGGCCGGGGCCACGGTGACGCTGTCGCCGGTGTGCACACCCATCGGGTCGACGTTCTCGATCGAGCAGACGACCACCACGTTGTCGTGCCGGTCGCGCATGAGCTCGAGCTCGTACTCCTTCCAGCCGAGCACGCTCTCCTCGATGAGCACCTCGTGCACCGGGCTGGCGGTGAGCCCGTCGCCCGCGATGCGGGCCAGCTCCTCCGGGGTGTGCGCCATGCCGGAGCCGAGGCCGCCCATCGTGAACGACGGCCGGATCACCACCGGCAGGCCCAGCTCGGCGACCGTGGCCTCGACCTCGGCCATCGAGTGGCAGACCCGGGACCGGGGCACCAGGCCGGACGGGTCGTCCAGGCCCAGGCGTACGCCGGCCTTGGCGACGATGTCCTTGAACAGCTGGCGGTCCTCGCCCCGGTTGATCGCCTCGATGTTGGCGCCGATCAGCTCGACGCCGTACTTGTCCAGCACGCCCGCCTCGTGCAGGGCGACCGCGGTGTTCAGCGCGGTCTGCCCGCCCAGGGTGGGCAGGATCGCGTCCGGGCGCTCCTTGGCGATGACCAGCTCGACGAACTCCGGGGTGATCGGCTCGACGTAGGTGGCGTCGGCGAACTCCGGGTCCGTCATGATCGTCGCCGGGTTCGAGTTGACCAGGCTGACCCGGATCCCCTCGCTGCGCAGCACCCGGCATGCCTGGGTGCCGGAGTAGTCGAACTCGCAGGCCTGCCCGATCACGATCGGCCCGGAGCCGATCACCAGGATGTGCTTGAGATCGGTCCGCTTAGGCATGTGTGCGCCCCTCGTTCTGGGTCCGGCCCTCGATCAGCTCGGCGAAGCGGTCGAAGAGGTAGTCCGCGTCGTGCGGACCGGCTGCCGCCTCCGGGTGGTACTGGACGGTGAAGGCGGGCACGTCCTTGGCCCGCAGCCCCTCGACGACGTTGTCATTGAGGCAGACGTGACTGACCTGGACGCCACCGAACTCGGTCTCGATCACCTGATCGGGTACGACCGCGCCCTGCCGTGCGCCCGGGACCTCGACCGCGAAGCCGTGGTTGTGGCTGGTCACCTCGACCTTGCCGGTGACCCGGTCGAGCACCGGCTGGTTGATGCCGCGGTGGCCGTAGCCCAGCTTGTACGTGCCGAAGCCGAGCGCCCGGCCGAGGATCTGGCTGCCGAAGCAGATGCCGAACAGCGGCACCTTCCGGCGCAGCACCTCGCGGGCCAGTGCCACCGGCGCGTCCGCGGTGGCCGGGTCGCCGGGGCCGGGCGAGAAGAAGACGGCGTCCGCGCCGGTGGCGAGCAGGTCGTCGATGGTGGACGTGGCGGGCAGCACGTGGGTGGTGACGCCGCGCGCGGCCAGCCGGCGCGGCACGTTGCGCTTGATGCCCAGGTCCAGCGCGGCCACCGTGAACCGGTGCTCGCCCTCGGCCGCCACCACGTACGGCTTCGCGGTGGTCACCTCGGCGGAGAGGTCCGCGCCGACCATCTCCGGGGCCTGCCGCACCCGGGCCAGCAGGGCCCGCGGGTCGGTCTCGACGCTGGAGATGCCGACCCGCATCGCGCCGCGCTCGCGCAGGTGCCGGGTCAGCGCCCGGGTGTCGACGCCGCTGATGCCGACCACGCCCTCGGCGGCCAGCCGTTCCTCCAGCCCGCCGGTGGCCCGCCAGTTCGAGCCGATCCGGGCCGGGTCGCGGACGACGTAGCCGGCGACCCAGATCCGGCCGGACTCGTCGTCCTCGCCGTTGACGCCGGTGTTGCCGATGTGCGGGGCGGTCTGCACGACCACCTGGCGGTGGTAGGAGGGGTCGGTCAGGGTCTCCTGGTAGCCGGTCATGCCGGTGTTGAAGACGGCCTCGCCGAAGGTCTCCCCGACGCTGCCGTACGCCTCGCCGTGGAACGTGCGCCCGTCCTCGAGCACGAGGATCGCGGAACGTCTGCGGGTCACTTGACTGCCTTTCCGTCCAAAACCGTCGGCTCGCCGCGCAGGAAGGTCGCCACGATGCGACCCGGCAGCGTCATGCGGGCGTACGGGGTGTTGCGGCTGCGACTGGCCAGCTCCGCCGGCTCGATGGTGCGGCGGGCGGCCGGGTCGACCAGGGTCAGGTTGGCGGGCACGCCGGGCGCCGGGTCGAGGCCGTGCCCCTCCAGGCCGGCGATCCGGGCCGGGGTGCGCGACATCCGCTCGGCGATCAGGTCCCACTCGGGGCCGAGCACGTCGAGGGCGATGGACAGCGCCGTCTCCAGGCCGAGCATGCCCGGCCGGGCGTACGCCCACTCGCACTCCTTGTCCTCCACGGCGTGCGGGGCGTGGTCGGTGGCGACGATGTCGATCACGCCCTCGACCAGGGCGGCCCGCAGCGCGGCGATGTCGGTCGCGGTGCGCAGCGGCGGGTTGACCTTGTAGACCGGGTCGTAGGTCTCCGCCCGCTCGTCGGTGAGCAGCAGATGGTGCGGGGTCACCTCGGCGGTGACCCGGATGCCCCGGGCCTTGGCCTGGCGCAGCACCTCGACGCTGCCGGCGGTGGAGACGTGGCAGACGTGCAGCCGGCTGCCGACGTGCTCGGCGAGCAGCACGTCCCGGGCGATGATCGCCTCCTCGGCGACCGCCGGCCAGCCGGTCAGGCCGAGCCGCGTCGACACCTCGCCCTCGTGCATCTGCGCGCCCTCGGTGAGCCGGGGCTCCTCGGCGTGCTGGGCGATGATCCCGTCGAACGCCTTGACGTACTCCAGGGCGCGGCGCATCAGCTTCGGGTCGGCGACGCAGTGCCCGTCGTCGGAGAAGATCCGCACCCGGGCCGCCGAGTCGGCCATGGCGCCCAGCTCGGCGAGCTGCTCGCCGGCCAGACCGACGGTGACCGCGCCGATGGGCTGCACGTCGACCAGCCCGGCCTCCCGGCCGAGCCGCCAGACCTGCTCGACCACGCCGGCGGTGTCGGCGACCGGCGAGGTGTTGGCCATCGCGCAGACGGCGGTGTAGCCGCCGAGCGCCGCCGCCCGGGACCCGGACTCGACGGTCTCGGCGTCCTCCCGGCCGGGCTCGCGCAGGTGGGTGTGCAGGTCGACCAGGCCCGGCAGGGCGACCAGCCCGGTGCCGTCGACGACGGTGGCGTCCGGCGCGTCCAGCCCGGCGCCGACGGCCGCGACGACGCCGTCGCGGATCAGCAGGTCGGTCGGCGCGGCGCCGACGACGCTCACGTTGGAGATGAGGTACGAGCTCACCGGTTGTTCCCCCCGAGCAGCAGGTAGAGGACGGCCATCCGGACGGAGACGCCGTTGGCGACCTGTTCAACGATGGTGGAGCGGGGCGAGTCGGCGACCTCGGGCGTGATCTCCATGCCCCGGTTCATCGGGCCGGGGTGCATGACGATCGCGTGCTCGGGCAGCCGGCGCATCCGCGGGCCGTCCAGGCCGTAGCGGCGGGCGTACTCGCGGGCGGACGGGAAGTAGGAGTCGTTCATCCGCTCCCGCTGGACCCGCAGCATCATCACCACGTCCGACTGCGGCAGCACCGCGTCGAGGTCGTAGGAGACGTCGGTGCCGGGCGCGAGCGCCTGCGCGATGTGGACGGGGATCAGCGTCGGCGGCCCGACCAGGGTCACCTTGGCGCCGAGGGTGGACAGCAGCAGCACGTTGGAGCGGGCCACCCGGCTGTGCAGCACGTCCCCGACCACCGCGACCGACAGGCCGGCCAGCCGCCCCAGCCGGGAGCGCATCGTGTACGCGTCGAGCAGCGCCTGGGTGGGGTGCTCGTGGGTGCCGTCGCCGGCGTTGACCACCGAGCCGTCGACCCAGTCGGCGAGCCGGTGCGGGGCGCCGGAGGCGGGGTGCCGGACGACCACCGCGTCGGCGCCCATCGCCTGGAGGGTCAGCGCGGTGTCCTTCAGGCTCTCGCCCTTCGCCACGCTGGAGCCCTTGGCCGAGAAGTTGATCACGTCGGCGCTGAGCCGCTTCGCCGCCGCCTCGAACGAGATCCGGGTCCGGGTGGAGTCCTCGTAGAAGAGGTTCACCACGGTGCGACCCCGCAGGGCGGGCAGCTTCTTGACCTCCCGGCCGGCGACGGTGGCCATCTCGGCGGCGGTGTCCAGGATCTGGGTGGCCGTGGCGGCGTCGAGATCGGCGCCGGAGAGCAGGTGCCTGATCATGAGGGAGTCCCCCCGTACAGCTTGACCTCGTCGGCGCCGTCGGTCTCCGCGAGGGTGACCTTCACGCTCTCCGCGAGGGAGGTCGGGATGTTCTTGCCGACGTAGTCGGCGCGGATCGGCAGCTCGCGGTGCCCGCGGTCGACCAGGACGGCGAGCTGGACGGACGCCGGGCGCCCCACGTCGTTGAGCGCGTCGAGCGCGGCCCGCACCGTACGGCCCGAGAAGAGCACGTCGTCGACGAGGATGACCCGCTTGCCGTCGATGCCGCCGGGCGGCACCTGGGTCGGCCCGACCGCGCGGGTGGCGTGCCGGCGCAGGTCGTCGCGGTAGAGGGTGATGTCGAGCACGCCGACCGGGACGGTCACGTCCTCGAAGGTGCTGATCCGGGCGGCGAGCCGCTTCGCGAGCGGGGCGCCCCGGGTGGGGATGCCGAGCAGGACGGTGTTCTCGGCGCCCTGGGTCTTCTCCAGGATCTGGTGGGCGATGCGGTCGACCACGCGCTGGACGTCGGCGCTGGCGAGGATCACCTTCACCGAGGGTTGTCGCGGCGGCGACGACTGGGCAGCCGGTGGGTAGGCCACGGCGGACCTCCTTCCCCGCCTCACGGGACGGGTCGTTAAAGGACGTCGGATGCCGGCGCCGGACCGCGAGCGGCCCGGACCGGGGCTTCACGCCACGTTACCAGTGGTCACCGCGCCGACCGCCGCCGGCCACTGACCCTCCAATCAGCCGACGAAACGGGACAAGTCTCCCGACGGTCCCCAACGGTAGGGTCACGACCACTTGACCACGTGTCGCAATCCCCGTACCGTCACGCTCCGTAGCGATCGCTGGGAGAACCCGAGCAGCACTGGGAGTGTCCGAATGCCCTCTGAATACGCCAAGTCTCTGGGCGCCCGCCTGCGCTCCATCCGCCAGCAGCAGGGCCTGTCCCTGCAGGGCGTGGAGGAGAAGTCGAACGGGCGGTGGAAGGCGGTGGTGGTCGGTTCGTACGAGCGCGGCGACCGCGCCGTCACGGTGTCGCGCCTGGCCGAGCTGGCCGACTTCTACCGCGTTCCCGTCTCGGAGCTGCTGCCCGACGGCAGCGGGGTGCGCCACGAGCCCACCAGCAAGATCGTCCTGGACCTGGAGCGGCTGTACGACGAGGCCTCCGAGGACCTGGCCTACGTCGCCCGCTACGCGCGCGCCATCCAGCAGCAGCGCGGTGACTACAACGGGCGCGTGCTCTCGATCCGCGCCGACGACCTGCGCGCGCTCGCGATCGTCTACGACGCCTCGCCGTCCGGCCTGATCGAGCGTCTCACCGAGCACGGTGTGCTGGTCGCCGACCCGCGGGCGTTCTTCGCCTCCTGAGCCCGACCACGAGAAGGGCCCGTGCCGTCCGGCACGGGCCCTTCTGTCGTACGTGTCACACGGCCGCCGGCGGCGAGGACGCCGCGAGTGCCGGGAATGCTGCGGGCCGCCTCAGCGGGTGGCGTACTCGGCGATGCGGCCGAGGATCCCGTTGAGGAAGCGCGGGGAGTCGTCGGTCGACATCTGCCGGGCCAGCTCGACGGCCTCGCTGATCGCCACCGCGTCGTCGATCTCGTCGACGTAGAGCAGCTCGTAGACCGCGATGCGGGCCAGGTTGCGGTCGACCACGGGCATCCGGTCGAGCGTCCAGCCCTCGGCGTAGCTGGCGATCACCTCGTCGATCCGGTCGAGGTGCGCGGCCACCCCCTCGACCAGGCTGACCGCGTATCCCAGGTGCTCGGGCCGGGGCTTCTCGATCCGCTCGATGTAGCCGGCGAGCACCTCGACCGGCGGGCGGTCCCGCAGGTCGGCCTCGAAGAGCACGTCCAGCGCCCGCTTACGCGCCTTGCGGCGCGCGGGCATCTGCTGCTTGGGACCCTCGGCCATCAGGCGCGGCCGAGGTAACGGCCGTCGCGGGTGTCGACCTTGATCTTCTCGCCGGTGGTGATGAAGAGCGGGACCTGCACGGTCGCGCCGGTCTCGACGGTGGCCGGCTTGTTGCCGCCGGTCGACCGGTCGCCCTGCAGGCCCGGCTCGGTGTAGGTGACCTCCAGCACGACGCTGGTCGGGAGCTCGATGTAGAGCGGGACGCTCTCGTGGGTGGCGACGGTCGCCTCGGCCTCGGGCAGCAGGTAGTTCGCCGCCTCGCCGACGGTGCCGCCGGGGACGGTGATCTGGTCGAACGTCTCCAGATCCATGAAGACGTAGTCCTCGCCGTCGGCGTACAGATACTGCATCGTGCGCTTGTCCACGGTCGCGGTCTCGACCTTGGTGCCCGCGTTGAAGGTCTTGTCGACCACCTTGCCGGACAGCACGTTCTTCAGCGTGGTACGCACGAACGCACCACCCTTACCGGGCTTGACGTGCTGGAACTCGACGACGGCCCAGAGCTCTCCGTCGAGGTTGAGTACCAGGCCGTTCTTCAGGTCGTTGGTGGTGGCCATTTCCTGCCTTGATCATCAATTGGCGGACAGACCTGGCAAGTCTACTAGTTGCGCCGCGCGCCGCTGCCCGCCGTCTACCGGCGCCCGCCGCGTGCACTCCCGCCCCGCCCGCACCACCGGCCGTCTCCACCGCTCCGCACCCGTGACTCTCCGCACATGGCGCTCGCCGGCCGGACACCCACCTCGCGCGCCCTTTGCTCTGCACCCACGGACGCACCGCTCACCCTGTGTAACACTCGTCGCGCAGCGGCCTCTTGCGGCCGACCGAAGACTCCCAGCTCAGGCCGCCGGTGCGTAGGTGGGTGCAGAGCAAAGCGCCCGCGAGGCGTCCCACGGACGCGAAGAGAGCAGTGACGGAGAGTGACGAGTGTCGAACGTCACTCATCGTGACGAATAGCCGGAGTCCGACCCCGGCTGGCGGATCCCCCGCTTACTCGCGGTCGTGCCGTCAGCGGTTTCGGTGGGCCAGGTGGTGCAGGGCCAGCCGGTAGCCGTCGACGCCGAGCCCGCAGATCACCCCGGTCGCGACCGCGGAGACCACGGAGTGGTGCCGGAACTCCTCCCGGGCGTGGATGTTGGAGATGTGCACCTCGACCAGCGGCCCGCGCAGCATCGCGCAGGCGTCCCGGACCGCGTACGAGTAGTGCGACCAGGCCGCCGGGTTGAGCACCACCGCGGCGCCCTCGTCGGCGGCGGCGTGCAGCCAGCCCAGCAGCTCGTGCTCGGCGTCGGTCTGCCGGACGGTCACGTCCAGGCCGAGCTCGCGCCCGGTCGCCTCACAGAGCGCCACGAGGTCTGCGTAGCTGGTCGCGCCGTAGACGTCCGGCTGGCGGGTGCCGAGCCGGCCGAGGTTGGGGCCGTTGAGCACGTAGACCCTCACGCCGCGACCTCGCGGTAGGCCGCCTCCAGCAGGTCGTCCGCCGGGCCCTCGAGGATGGCGGGGCGGGCCAGCCCGTCGAGCACCACAAAGCGCAGTTGGTTGCCCCGGGCCTTCTTGTCCACCCGCATCGTGGCCAGCAGCCGGGGCCAGGCGTCGGCCGGGTAGCTGGTGGGCAGGCCCAACGCCGCCATCGCCGTGCGGTGCCGCTCCGCCGTGGCGGCGTCCAAGCGGCCGGCGAGCCGCGCCAGTTCACCGGCGTAGACCATGCCGACGGCCACCGCGTGCCCGTGCCGCCAGCGGTAGCCCTCCTCCTTCTCGATGGCGTGGGCGAGGGTGTGCCCGTAGTTGAGCACCTCCCGCACCCCCGACTCGCGCAGGTCGCCGGAGACCACGTCGGCCTTGACCCGGATCGCCCGCTCGATCAGCTCCCGCGTCACGGGGCCGGTCGGGTCGGTGGCCGCCGCCGGGTCCCGTTCCACCAGGTCGAGGATCACCGGGTCGGCGATGAACCCGCACTTGACCACCTCGGCGAGGCCGGCGGCGAGGTCGGCCGGGGGTAGGCTGTCCAGGGTCGCCAGGTCGGCGAGGACCCCTACCGGCGGGTGGAACGCGCCCACCAGGTTCTTCCCGGCCGAGGTGTTGATCCCGGTCTTGCCGCCCACGGCGGCGTCGACCATGCCCAGCAGTGAGGTCGCCACCGGCACCCAGCGCACGCCGCGCAGCCAGGAAGCCGCCACGAAGCCGGCCAGGTCGGTGACGGCGCCGCCGCCCACCCCGACCACCGCGTCGGTGCGGGTGAACCCGGCCTCGCCCAGCTTGTCCCAGCAGGCCGCGGCGACGTGGATGTGCTTGCCCGCCTCGGCGTCCGGCACCTCGATCGGCAGCGGCGCGACGCCGGCCGCGCGCAGCCGGTCGCCGATCGCGTCGGCCAGCTCCTTGAGCGGGGGCGCGTGCAGCACCGCCACCCGGGTCGCGCCCGGCAGCAGGCCGGGCAGCGCGTCGAGCAGGTCGCGTCCCACCAGCACGTCGTACGGGCGCTCGCCGCCGACGGGGATCCGGGTCATTTCGTCCATCGCCGGCAGCCTAGTCCAGCCGTCCGGTCCCGGACCGGGACTGTCCACGTGGTGGCCACCCGGTCCGCCGAAACCGCTGGCGCCGAGGCGACCGTGCCGCCGGCGGCCGGGTCAACCCGGCGTCCGTCCGGCCCAACCGGCGAGCCGACGGGCGTGCTCGGTCACCGCGGCACGCAGGGCGTCCGGGCTCAGCACGGTGAACGGCCAGCCCAGCCCGGCGAGCAGTTGGGCCATCCCGTCGAGGTTCTCCGCGCGGGTGCGCAACAGCACCCCGTCGGCGCTCTCCGTCAGCTCGGCCACGCTCGGCGGGACCCGCCGTCGGGCGGTCGCCAGGTCGGTCTCCAGCAGCACCTCGACGTGGTGGGCGTAGGGCACGCCGGCCAGCGAGCGGGTCACCTGGGCCACCGGATCGAAGCCGTCGGGCACGACGAAGGTCTCGGTCCCCGTCTCCACCTCGCCGACGCGGTCCAGGCGGAACGTGCGGACCTCCCCGCGCAGGTGGTCGTGCCCCGTCACGTACCACCGGCCGGCGTGGAAGACCAGGCCGTACGGGTCGAGCTGCCGCCGGGAGGGCGCGCCGGACCAGGAGCGGTAGTCCAGCCGCACCCGGCGCCGGTGCCGGGCGGCCGCGCCGAGGGCGAGCAACGTCCCGGTCGCCGGGCGGGCCTCCGCCGTGGAGCGCCGCAGCGTGAAGCCGAGGTGCTCCTGCACGGCGTCGAGCCGGTCGCCCAGCGCGGACGGGAGCACCCGGCGGATCTTGGCCAGCGCGGTGGCGGTCGCCGGTTCCTCGGTGCCCAGCCCGAGCCGCTCGGCGGCGAGCAGCCCGAGCAGCACGGCCACCGCCTCGTCGTCGGTGAGCATCAGCGGCGGCAGCTTGTAGCCGGGGCGCAGCCGGTAGCCGCCGTGGCGACCCCGCTCGGCGGCCACCGGGATGCCCAGCTCGGCCAGCGTCGCCGCGTAGCGCCGCACGGTGCGCTCGTCCACCGACAGCCGGCGGGCCAGCTCTGCCCCGGTGAGCCGGTGGTGGCTCTGGAGCAGCTCGAGCATGCCGAGCACCCTGGCGGCGGGATGTGACACGGACCACTCCTTCAATCAGGGCGGAAAGCGTCCGGATTCGATCGTACGGTCTCCCGGAGCGACGACAGAGGGAGAAGGCAGATGGGGACGTTCGTGCTGGTTCCGGGCTTCTGGCTGGGTGGTTGGGCGTGGCGGGAGGTGACCGCGGCGCTGCGCGAGCGGGGCCACGAGGTGTACCCGGTGACGCTGACCGGGGTGGCCGAGCGCGCCCACCTGGCCGGCCCCGAGGTGGGCCTGGAGACGCACACCACCGACGTCGTCCGGCTGATCGAGGTGGAGGACCTGCACGACGTGGTGCTGGTGGGGCACTCCGGTGGCGGGCTGCCGGTGGTCCAGGCGGCGGAGCGCGTCCCGGACCGGATCGCCCGGGTGGTCTATGTGGAGAGCGGGCCGATGCCGGACGGCATGTCGCAGTTCGACGCCAACCCGCCGGAGGAGCAGGAGCGGCTGCGCGCCCGGATCGGCGACGGCCACCTGCTGCCCCCGCCCGCGTGGGACCCGGCCGAGGACCCGGAGAACCTGGCCGGCCTGGACGCCGCCGCGCTCGCGCTGCTGCGGCGGCGCGCCACCCCCCATCCGCTGCGCGCCGCCACCGACCCGGTACGCCGCGCCGGCGGGCGCGCGGTGCCGACCGCGCTGGTGGCCAGCACCTTCCCGTTGGAGGTGGTGGAGGGCATGATCGCGCAGGGGCACCCGTTCTTCGCGGGGCTGGCCGGTGGCCAGTTGCACGCGCTGCCCACGGGGCACTGGCCGATGCTCAGCGAGCCGAAGGGCCTGGCCGACGTGCTCGACCGGATCGCCGGGAGCTGACCACAGCCTGAGCGGCCACACCGTGACGGTGGCACCCGGCGCGGGCGAACGGCGCACCCCGCGCGGCGGCGGTCCCGCCCGCCGGATCCGGTCGCGGCGCACT
>NZ_JBFAVI010000087.1:0-25945 GCF_040679695.1 Micromonospora sp. NPDC052213 | reverse complement strand
TCGGGCTGCTGCGCTCGGCCGGCGATGTGTGGGCCTGCGTGCTGGAGGTCAACGCCTGGCGGCGCCGCGCCGGGGCGGCACGGTTGCGTCAGTAACTGCTGCTGGAGCTGCTCTGGGTGATCGCCAGGACGAAGATCCCCACGTAGAAGAGGATCAGCAGCACGAGCAGGCCGGTGAGGATCCAGCCGATGATGATGGCGGCCTTCGCCATTCCCTCGCCGCCCTCGCCGGTCTGCTGGATCTGCTTTGCCGCGACGTGACCGAGGATCGCGCCGACCGGCGCGGTGATGCAGGACGTGAAGCCGACCAGGGAGAGCACCAGGGCGGCGATCGCCATGCCGTTGGTCTTCTGCGGGGCGCCGTAGCCGTAGGTCGGGTAGGCCGGCGGCGGGTATCCGGCGGGCGCGGACTGGCCCGCCTGCTTCATGCCGGCGTACGGGTCGCCGCCCGCGTACGGGTCCGCCGACGCGGCGTACGGGTCCGCCGGGGCGTACGGGTCGGCGGTGGGTTGGGTGGGGATGGGCTGGCCGCTCACCGGGTCGGCGGGCGGGCTCGACTGCTGGCCCGACCACGCCGGGTCGTTCCAGCCGCCGGACGGCGGGGGATATGTCATTCGTCTACTCCGTTGGGTGCGGGTGCGCCCGTCAGGGTAGTCACGCCTGCGCAAACCCTGGGGGGTCGCCACCGGGTGTGCCGCGTTGCCCGGGCCCCGGGAAGCGGGCAGGATCCTGGCATGGTGATTGACGCGCGAGCCGCGGACCGCTCCGGAAGTCGACCGAGACGGGACGTGAGCCGCCCCGGCCTGGCCCGGCGCACCCGGGCCGCCGCCGCGGCGAGCCCCGCCGGCACCGACGAGCCGGCACCGCTGCCGGACCCGGTGACGATGCGGCTCGACGGGAAGGTCGCCCTGGTCACCGGGGCGGGCAGCCCGGACGGCATCGGGTACGCGACGGCGCGCCGGCTGACCGATCTCGGCGCCCGGGTGGCCATCGTCTCCACCACCCGACGCATCCACGAGCGGGCCAGCGAGCTGGGCGTCACCGGTTTCGTCGCCGACCTCACCGACGAGTCGGAGGTCGGGGCGCTCGCCGACGCGGTCACCGAGCAGCTCGGCGACGTGGAGGTGCTGGTGAACAACGCCGGGCTGGCCAGCCGGGCGAGCCCCGAGGTGCTGCGCCCGGTCGCCCAGCTCAGCTACGACGAGTGGCGCGGCGAGATCGACCGGAACCTCACCACCGCGTTCCTGTGCAGCCGGGCCTTCATCGGCGGCATGGCCGAGCGGGGCTGGGGCCGGATCGTCAACCTCGCGGCCACCGCCGGGCCGGTCAACGCCCTGCCGACCGAGGCGGCGTACGCGGCGGCCAAGGCGGGCGTGGTCGGGCTGACCCGGGCGCTGGCGATGGAGATGATCGCCGACGGGGTGACCGTCAACTCGGTCGCCCCGGGCACTATCCACACCGCGGCCTCGACCGTCGCCGAGATCAAGCAGGGCCTCGGCACCCCGGTCGGCCGTCCCGGCACGCCGGACGAGGTCGCCGCGGCGATCACCTTCCTCTGTTCGCCGGCCGCGTCGTACATCACCGGGCAGATGCTGGTGGTGGACGGCGGCAACAGCGTCCGCGAGGCACAGTTCCGCTGAGCCGGGCCGACGGCGGGCGTCAGTAGGTCGTGCCGTGGTCGCCGGCGGCGATGACCAGGGCGATCCAGCCGCAGCAGGCGACCAGGCCCAGCCCGGTGAAGACGTAGCTGAGGACGAGGCCCCAGGTGGCGAGCTGGTCGCCCTCCTCGCCCGTGGTGCGGATCTGCCGCTTGGCCAGGTGCCCGAGCACGATGCCGGCCGGGGCGAACACGAACGCGAGCACCAGCGACAGGATGGCCAGCACGTTGGTGCCGCCGCCGGGGCGGGGGCCGGACGGCGGGCCGTACTGCCCGTAGGGCACCTGCGGGGCGTACGGCGGCTGGTGCGCCCACTGCTGGCCGTGCGGCGGCTCGCCGGGCTGCTCGTAGGAGGGCTGCCCGTACGCCGGCTGCCCGTGGGACGGCGGCTCGTAGGTGGGCGGCGGCTCGTAGGTGGGCGGCTGCCCGTACGGTGCCGGCGGCTCGGACCACGACGGTGGTGGCTCGGAGCGCGACGGGTCGTGGCCCGGCGGGGGCTCCCAGGGCGACGGCGGCCGGTCCGGATCGGGCGGGCCCGGCGGCGGTGGCTGGCTCACGGTCTCCTCCTGCCGGTGGCGGATCACGTCCCCTCTTGCCGGACGCTACCCGCAGCGGTGAACCTTTTCACAGCGGTTGTGTGGACTGGTCACCTTGGCCTCGCCCGCCAGGCGGCTGATACTGACCGAGCGTTCAGTTACCCATGAGTAAGGCGCCGACCCCCGGAGGCTGAGATGGCCCGACTCGCCCAGACGCCCGGCCTGACCGATGTGCAGCGGTCGATCCTGGAAACGGTCCGGGAGTTCGCCGACAAGGAGATCATCCCGCACGCGCAGCGGCTGGAGCACGCCGACGAGTACCCGACCGACATCCTCGACGGGATGCGCGAGATGGGCCTCTTCGGCCTCACCATCGACGAGGAGTACGGCGGGCTCGGCGAGTCCCTGCTCACCTACGCCCTGGTGGTCGAGGAGCTGTCGCGGGGCTGGATGTCGATCTCCGGCATCGTCAACACCCACTTCATCGTGGCGTACCTGATCTCCCAGCACGGCTCCGCCGAGCAGAAGGCCCGGCTGCTGCCGAGGATGGCGACCGGCGAGGTACGCGGCGCCTTTTCGATGTCGGAACCGGAGTGCGGCTCCGACGTCTCGGCGATCAAGTCGAAGGCCGTACGTGAGGGCGACCGCTTCGTCATCAACGGCCAGAAGATGTGGCTGACCAACGGGGCGTACTCCTCGGTCGTGGCGACCCTGGTCAGGACCGACACCGGCGCGGACTCGGTCTACGGCAACATGAGCACCTTCCTGCTGGAGAAGGAACCCGGCTTCGGCGAGACCGCGCCCGGGCTGACCATCCCCGGCAAGATCGACAAGATGGGCTACAAGGGCGTCGAGACCACCGAGATGGTGCTCGACGGCGTCACCGTCCCCGAGACCGCCGTCCTCGGCGGCGCGGAGAAGGTCGGCCGCGGCTTCTACCAGATGATGGACGGCATCGAGGTCGGCCGGGTCAACGTCGCCGCCCGCGCCTGCGGCATCTCCATCCGCGCCTTCGAACTCGCCGTCGCGTACGCCCAGCAGCGCCGCACCTTCGGCCAGCCGCTCGCGAAGCACCAGGCGGTCGCCTTCAAACTCGCCGAGATGGGCACCAAGATCGAGGCCGCGCACGCCCTCATGGTCAACGCCGCCCGCCTCAAGGACGCCGGCCAGCGCAACGACGTCGAGGCCGGGATGGCGAAGCTGCTCGCCTCGGAATACTGCGCCGAGGTCGTCCAGGAGGCGTTCCGCATCCACGGCGGCTACGGCTACTCCAAGGAGTACGAGATCGAGCGGCTGATGCGGGAGGCCCCGTTCCTGCTCATCGGCGAAGGCACCTCGGAGATCCAGAAGACCATCATCTCCCGCGGCCTGCTCAAGGAGTACAAGCTCTGACGGGCGCGCCGGTCACCCACCGGCCGCCTCGACGGCCGGTTCCGGTGCGGTGACCGGCCCCACCGCCAGCACCTGCGGCCGTTCCCGGTACGCCTCGATCGCGGCCGCCAGGCGCTGCTCCGGCACCGCCACGTCCCGGCCGCCGACCACCGGTGCCGGCTCAAACGACCGCCGCACCCTCAGCCGCAGCCGCACCCCGGCGAGCCGGCCATCCTCCCGGTGCAGGCTCACCCGGTCGATGTTGGACCAGTCGTACCGTCGGCTGCCATGCCGGATCCCGCTCGCGGTCAGCGCCAGCCGCCCGGTGAACCGCACGCCGGAATAGGCGACGACTCCGGTCGCCACCGCCGCCGCGACCAGGAGCACCAGCCGTACGACCCGGGCCCACTGCGGGTCGGCGGGCAGCAGCACGGTCACCACCAGCGTCGCCGCCGTCGCCCGGACCAGGTCGGCGGCCAGGTCGACCCGGCCGGCCAGGGACCGCCGAGCGAACAGACCTGGCTCGATCCCGTCCAGGCCGGCCACCCGCTCCCGCCAGACCAGCCGGGCGTCCTGCCGTGGCCGCCACCGCCGCAGCAGCGCGGTCAGAGCGACGAACAGCCAGAAGACGCAGACGGTCCCGTCGGGCTCGAACCGGGGAACCCGGGACAGTGCCGCGGCCACCAGCACCGTCACCGCCGCGCCCACCGTCGCGGCCAGCAGCCTGCGGGACCAGAGCCCGTCGTCGCGCTTCGGCGGTCGACCGAGCCGTCGGGGAGACACGGCCGCAGGGTACGGGCCGCGGACAACCGTCACGGCGGGCGGCCCTTGCCGTTGCGGCGAGAACCTTCCCGAGCCGGGTCAGCCCAGCCGGGTGAGGCCGCCCGCGGCGCGCTCCACGATCAGGCAGCGGTCCTCGACGTAGTCGACGCCCGCCTCGGTGGCGATCCGCCGCGCCTCGGCCGAGACGATGCCGAGCTGCAACCAGACCGCCGGGGCGCCGATCGCCACCGCCTCGCGCACCACCTCGACCGCGTCCTGCGCCGGGCGGAACACGTCGACCAGGTCGACGGGGTGCGGGATGTCGGCCAGCGACCGGTAGACCCGTTCGCCGAACAGCTCGTCGGCGGTCGGGTTGACCGGGATGATCCGCCAGCCGTACCGCTGCATCTGCAACGGCACGCTGTGCGCGGCCTTGCGCGGGTCGCGGGACGCGCCCACGACGGCGATCACGGCGGAGTCGGCGAGGATCTGCTGAGCGGAGCGCACCCGCCGACTCTAACCCCGCCGCTCAGCCGCCGCCCCCGAGTACGCGGCGCAGCCGGGCGTGCTCCTCGGGCGTGCCGATCGCCGCGCGGTGCTCCGGATGGGCGGCGTAGTGCCGGATCGCCCCGACCAGCAGCTCCGGCGCGACGTCCAGCTCGCCGGTCTCGACGATGGCACGTCGGCGCGGAACCATCCCCCGGTGGCGGACCAACTCCGGGCTCCGCACCGGCAGCCGGAGGAAGCCGGACTGCCGTGGCGAACCGACCGGAGCCGCCGGGTCGAGGGCCTCCCACGGTACGAAGGTGTGCCGCAGCGGGTCGTCTGCGGTGATCCCGGCCGGGGTGAGCGCGACCTCCGGGACCTGTCGCCAGAGGGCGACCGACAGGATCACGGTGAACGCGCCGGAGAGGCCCGCGAAGAACCACGACAGTCCGTCCTGATCGGAGAGGGACTGGTAGGTCAGCTGGTAGGCGAGGAAGGCGAGCAGGACGCAGCGGTAGCTCGTCCGGGTCCTGGGCGGCCCGAAGACCACAGCAGCCCGACGGCCAGCGCGATCGCCACCGCGATCCGTTGCCGGCGCAGTGCCCGGTCGATCGTCTCCCGCACGGCGGCAGGGTATCGGCCGGCGCCTACAGCAGACTGAGCTGCTCGGCGGCCGGCGGCGCGGGTGTCGGGTCGGGCAGGCGACGGTTGTCCCCGCGCTCGCCCCGGTGCAGCCCGTGCCGGCGCGACGCGATCCGCACCCGCGCCGTCAACTCCCGCTGGTAGGACTGCGGGGCGTACGCGCCGGAGCGGTAGAGCTCGCGGTAGCGGGGGACCAGATGGGGGAACTCGCGGCCGAGCCAGCGCGCGTACCACTCCCGGGCTCCGGGGCGCAGGTGCAGCGCCAACGGGGTCACGCTGGCCGCCCCGGCCGCCGCGATCGCCGCCACGGTGGCGTCGATCGAGGCGTCGTCGTCGCTGAGCCCGGGCAGGATCGGCGCCATCAGCACCCCGACGTCGAAGCCGGCGTCGGTCAGCGCCCGCACCGCGTCCAGCCGCCGCCGCGGGCTGGGCGTGCCCGGCTCGACCGCGCGCCAGAGCCGCTCGTCGACGAAGCCCACCGAGAAGGAGACGCCGACCCGGGTCACCTCGGCGGCCTGGCGCAGCAGTGGCAGGTCCCGCAGGATCAGCGTGCCCTTGGTGAGGATCGAGAACGGGTTGGCGAAGTCGCGCAGCGCCGCGATGATCTGCGGCATGAGCTGGTAGCGACCCTCGGCCCGCTGGTAGCAGTCCACGTTCGTGCCCATCGCGACGTGCGCGCCCCGCCAGCGCGGCGCGGCCAGCTCCCGCCGGACCAGCTCACCCGCGTTGACCTTGACGATCACCTTCCGGTCGAAGTCCGCGCCGGCGTCCAGGTCGAGATAGGTGTGGGTGTTCCGTGCAAAGCAGTTGTGGCTCACAACGCCGTCGGCGATGAAGTCGCCGGTGCCGGTCGTGATGTCCCAGAGCGGCAACTCCAGCCCGAGGGGCTCGATGCCGACCACCTGGAGCGCGGCCTGGCACCTCAGCGCGGCGCCCTCGATCGACCGCTTCCGGGTGATCGCCGGGTCAGTCAGGTGGAAGAAGCGCAGTCGTTCGGGCAGCCCTCCGGTCAGACGGATCTGTCGCACCCGGTTCGCGCGGCCTCCGTCCTCCAACACGGTCGTGAAGCCGAATTGGCGCAGAGCATCCGACGCGTGGTCGAGGATCTCGTCGTCGCCGTTGCTGATCCGGAAGACGCCCTGGCTGCAACTGCCCTCGGCGTCGAAGATCCCGGCGAGGTAGCCCAGCCGCCAGTCGTCGGTGAGATCGTCCGGCCACCGCACCAGCGTGGTGATCGCCTCGATCGAACGTCGCCGGGACGTACGGATCGCCTGGATGGCGCGCCGGGCTCCGCTGGGCGGGGTGAACGAGAAGCGGTCGGTTTCCACGCCGAAGCCGGCGAGGTAGCGCTCCGTACGACGCAGCGCCTCCTCGTCGTCGAGTGCGAGGCGGAACCGGTGTACCACTCCGTACGAATAGCGGTACGTACCGAGGTTTGCGTCACCGCGGATCATTCCGCAGAGGTAGCCCCGCCGGTAGTCGACCGAGTCCTTGGGGCCCGTGGCGAACCGGCCGGTGCCGATCAGGCGGTTGTTCGTGGTCAGGTAGGGGCGCTGGCCAGCACCGTTCATCGCGCCGGTGACGTGTTTCCAACCCCGCTCTGAGAGGAATCGGTGGTCACCGCTGGCGACCAACGTCGTGCCGTCCTGCAGGGTGACGCGGTAGGCGGGCTTCACGGTGGACCACTTGCGCAGGACCGTGGTGACGACGTAGCGCCGGTAGGCGCCACGGCGCTGCGTCCCGTAGATCCGGTCACCGATCTCCAACTCGCTGATGGGCTTCGTGCGCCCGTCGGCCATCAGGATCGGGGTGTCACCCGACAGGCAGTAGACGCATGCATGACTGCATCCCCGGTACGGGTTGATCGTCCACTCGAAGGGGACGCGGGACGCGCCGGGCACCTTGTTGATGATCGACTTGGCCCGGATCTCGTAGAACGTCATGCCGGCGAAGCCCGGGGTGTCGAAGGTGCGGGCGATCGCGCCGGGCAGCGCCAGCGGCAGGGGTGGCGTCGCTGGCGCTGCCCGATCGGGGACCCCCTCGTCCGGGGGAGCGGAGAGGTTGTCCCAGCGCATGACCTTCATTCGAACACGCGTACGAGCGGAGCGCAAGCGACCCGCCGTGTTCCCGCCCACCTCGGCGTTCGGTCTGTAGCGGGCGGGTGGAGGATGGAGGCATGGAGAGGTCGACGTTCGTCTACGACGGGGACTGCGCGTTCTGCACCCGGTGCGCCGAGTTCATCGACCGGCGGATCCCCACCGGTGTGCGCGTGGTGCCGTGGCAGTTCGCCGACCTCGACGCGCTCGGCCTGACCGAGGCGGAGTGCGAGGAGGCGGTGCAGTGGGTCGGCGCGGACGGCTCCCGCGCGGCCGGCCCTGACGCGATCGCGAAGCTGCTCGGCGACAGTGGCCCGCTCTGGCGGATGGCCGGCACCGGCCTCCGGTTCCCGCCGGTACGCGCCGCCGCCTGGCCCGCGTACCGCTGGGTCGCCCGCAACCGGCACCGGCTTCCGGGCGGAACGGCCGCCTGCGCGCTGCCCCAGGAGGCGCGGGAGCGCCTCTACGGCCCGTCCGGTCGGCCGGCGGCGGACGCCTGACCGGCGAGTGACGGCGCGGGGCCGCCCGCGTCGACGGGCCGTCCGCCGGTCCCCTCGCGGCGGGTGAGCAGCCGGCGCGCCCAGACGACCGGCCGGACCCGTTCCAGCGGCAGGAAGCTGGTCATCGCGGCCAGGTGCGGGGCGAACGAGATGGTGATGGTCGCGACGGTGACCAGGTGGAACGAGTAGAAGAAGCCGACCGTCGCCAGCCGCCAGCGTTCCCGCAGCAGGAAGACCGCCGGGCTGAGCAGCTCGAACGCGACGATGCCGAACTGCGCCACGATCAGCAGGTACGGCACCGAGGCGATCAGGTCGGCCAGTTCGGTGCCGCGCCGGAGGATCGCCCGGGCCAGCACCGAGCCGGTCAGCCAGTCCAGCCCGCCGAAGCGCAGCTTGGCCCAGGCGGCCAGGAAGTACGTGCAGATGACGGCGATCTGGGTGACCCGCAGGGCCCAGCCGCCGGCCTCGGTGCGGGTGGCGTCGCCGTGCCGGGCCCGGCCGGCGGTGGGCAGCACGGCCAGCGCGACGAGCAGGCCGAACCGGTCGTGGTCGACCTTGCCGTAGCTCATCGCGACGATCATCCACTCGAAGTAGAGCGCGAAGACGGCCCAGCCGAGCAGCCGGGGCGCCCGGCCGGTCGCGGCGAGCAGGGCGAGCAGCAGCAGGGCCCAGAAGATCACGGCGACCAGCGCCGGGGTGGGCGTGGGCAGCGGCAGCACCCGCCCCACGAACAGCGGCTGGTAGAGCTCCCCGGGCACGGCGACCCGGGTGCGGATCCACGGGGTGAACACGACCAGGTCGGCGGCGACGAAGAGGTAGATCAGCGTCCGGAAGGCGGCCACCCGGCCGCGGGGCACCGGCTCGGTCAACCAGCGGCTCATGGGTGCGCCTTCCAGGAGACCACCGTCTCGTCGGTCCAGCGGCCGGTGGGCCGGCCGTCGCGGATGCCGTGCCAGCGGATCACGATGCGGACCTCCACCAGCTCGGCCGCGTCGGGGTGGCGTTCGGCGTACGCGTCGGCGACCTCGGTGAGGAGTTCGGGGTTGGCGGCGTAGCGGTCCTGCTGGCCCTCGATCTCGGCCCGGCGGATGCCGGTCGCGCGCTCGCCCAGGTCGACGACCGCGCCGGTGCTGTCGACGCCCTCGATCCGGGTGTCCGGGGCGGGGGAGTTCGGCGGGTTGGAGGTCGAGTACATCCGGAACGGGCCGAACGGGAAGTGGTCGTCGGTGCCCCAGACGGTGCCGGCGAGCAGGACGGCCAGGCCGAGGGCGGTGGCGGCGAGCCGGATCGCGCGTCCACGGCTGGTCAAGGTCTCCATCGGGTCGTGACGATACGGGATGTACCGCCCGCTCCGGGTCCCTCCGACGGCCACTTGTCGCCGCCGGGCGGACGGGGCCGCGGACGCGACGACGGCCGGGCCCGTGGGGGCCCGGCCGTCGTGGAGCGGGTCGGCTCAGTGCTGGTGACCGGCCAGCTTCTGCCGGACGTCGTCCATGTCGAGTGCCTGGACCTGCTCGATCAGGTTCTCCAGGGCGGACTCGGGGAGGGCGCCCGGCTGGGCGAAGACGATGACGCCGTCGCGGATCGCCATGATGGTCGGGATGGAGCGGATGTCGAACTTGGCACCCAGCTCCTGCTGCGCCTCGGTGTCGACCTTGCCGAAGACGATGTCGGGGTGCTTCTCCGAGGAACGCTCGTAGACCGGGGCGAACCGCTTGCACGGGCCACACCACTCGGCCCAGAAGTCGACGAGCACGATGCCGTCGCTGCCGGCCACCTCGTCGAAGTTTGCCGTGGTCAGCTCTACGGTTGCCATGAAAGTCTCCGATCGGCGCGGAATAGCTACCTCTGGTGGAACCAGGGCGTACCGCGTGGAATTCCCGGCAGTTGCGCGCCGAAACGCGCGCTCGCGGCCCGTGGGGGTGGTCCCGCTCCCATCGACGGAGTTGGCTTTGCCTCGGGGTGCCGATCGCAAGTGCACAACGCATTTGCGTGACCAGCGGTGATGGGAGCGCTTCCATAAAGATCGCCTCAACGGATCGGCGCAATTCAGCAATCTGGCGGTTGACAAGCGGCTATCCCGTGTGCGGAGATCGCCGAAGGCTCCCGATGTGATGACGCAGGGTAGTGTTACAAAAAGATAAATGTGACCTCTGTCTCTGTTCGGTCCTCGTTGTCGTACGGCAGAATCTTCCGCATCAGAGCGTGGGCGGCGGGTGCCGGGGAGGGCCCCGCCGCTCATTGCGTCTCCCCTCGGTAGCGCCGGTGTGACATTTCCGCACGGCCCGCGCCCCACCCGTCGCCTTAACACTCCATAAGGCATGCTGTGCCGAACTCCATCGCCGTCCGTCGAAGGGGACAAGGATGCAGTTCGGCCGCTACTACGAGGAGTTCGAGGTCGGCGCGGTCTACCGGCACTGGCCCGGCAAGACGGTCACCGAGTACGACGACCACCTCTTCTGCCTGCTCACCATGAACCACCACCCGCTGCACATGGACGCGCACTACGCCGAGTCCGCGAGCCAGTTCAAGCGCAACGTGGTGGTCGGCAACTACATCTACTCCCTGCTGCTGGGCATGTCGGTGCCCGACGTCAGCGGCAAGGCCATCGCGAACCTCGAGGTCGAGTCGCTGCGGCACGTGGCGCCGACCTTCCACGGCGACACGATCTACGGCGAGACCACGGTGCTGGACAAGCGCGAGTCGTCCTCCAAGCCCGACCGGGGCGTGGTCTCGGTGGAGACCCGGGGTTACAACCAGGACGGCACCATGGTCTGCGTCTTCCGCCGCCGGGTGATGGTCCCCAAGAAGGAGTACGCGGCCACGACCGTGCCCGAGGGCGTGGACCCGGAGCGGCCGAGCTTCCCCGAACCGCGCTGACGTCGACGGCCCCTTCCCGCCAGGTTCGTGTGGAAGGGGCCCTTTTCCCCTTCCGGGGCATATGCTGGCGCCGGAGGTCCCCATGAGCCACTCCGTCGCCGGAGAGCCGCCCTCTGCCGGCCGCCGCGCCGCACCGCTGACCACCGCCGTCTACTCCGCCGCCGAGTGGGATCTGCTGACCAGCCTGCCCGGCCGGGTGATCGTGGCCGCCGCCGCGCCCGGCCCCGGCCGGCCCCGCCGGGGGGTCTCCGCCGGGCTAGCCGGCCTGGACGCGGTCGCGGCGGGTCGGGCCTTCGACAGCGATCTCGTCCGCGCGGTGGTCGCCGCCATCTACGCCCGCCACGACGGGGCCGCCCCGTCGGTCGACCGGCTCGCCGACCTGGTGGACCTGCTGGCCGCCTGCCGCGCGGCGACCCGGGTGCTGCGGCGGGCCGATCCCGCCGACTCGGCGGCGTACCGGCAGTGGGTGCAGTCCGTGGCGGCCCGGGTCTGCCGGGCGGCGACGCCCGGGGCCGAGGCGCTGCCGCCGGCGCCCGCCGACCGCCGCTTCCTCGCCCGGCTCGGCGGCGCGCTGGGGCTGGGCTGAGCCGCCGCCGTCCGGTCCCGTCGGCGCCTTGCGCCCGGCGAACCGCCGAGCCGGCCGCTGCCGGCCGCTCCGGCCGCCCCGCGCCCGGCGGCCCGCCGCTGCCGGACCGGGCCGCCGCCGGGGGTGCGGCCCGGGGGCCGTACCCTGCGTGACCGTGACCGGAGACCAGCTCGACGTCGGCGTGGGACCGTGGGCGGGGGACCCGCCGGACGACCCGCGGTACGACCCCGAGCTGCTCGCCGAGGGCGACCGGCGCAACGTGGTCGACCGGTACCGGTACTGGCGGCGCGAGGCCGTGGTGGCCGACCTGGACCGGCGCCGGCACGACTTCCACGTGGCGATCGAGAACTGGCAGCACGACTTCAACATCGGCACGGTCGTCCGCAACGCCAACGCCTTCCTCGCCGCCGAGGTGCACATCGTCGGCCGCCGCCGGTGGAACCGGCGCGGCGCGATGGTGACCGACCGCTACCAGCACGTGCGGCACCACGAGACCATCGAGGAGTTCGTCGCCTGGGCGGCCGCGCGGGATTTGCCGGTCGTCGGCATCGACAACCTGCCCGGGTCGCGCCCGCTGGAGACCACCACCCTGCCGCGGCGCTGCGTGCTGCTCTTCGGGCAGGAGGGACCGGGCCTGTCCGACCCGGCCCGCACCGCCTGCGACCAGCTCTTCTCCATCGCGCAGTACGGCTCCACCCGGTCGATCAACGCCGGCGTGGCCAGCGGCATCGCGATGCACGCCTGGATCCGCGCGCACGCCGGCCCGCCACCCGCCTGAGCGGGTCGTTCCTCGCACCGGCCGGCGGCACCGAAACCGGCGCTCCGCTTGACGGGGCGGCGGCGCGGGGTGACGGTGGGAAGGTGAGTGTCGCGGTGAGTTGTCCGAGATGTGGCGGGCCCGTGCGGGCGCCGGACCTGATGCACACCGAATCACGCTGCCTGGACTGCGGGCCCGTCCCTCCGCTGCACGTGCCCGAGCACATCGGCGCGGAGATCGTCGCCAGCGTGGTGGGCCGCATCACCGCCGCCGCCGACCTGCCACGCCGGCCGGCGACGCCGCTCTGGTGCCCGTGGCCGCTGCCGCCGGGCTGGACCATGACCGGGGTGGCGTACGCCGGGGACGACCGGACGGGCGTGCGTGCCACGGCGGTCGCCTGCGCCGGGCCCGCACCGCTCGGCGAGGGCCCCGCCGACCTGGTCTTCGTGGCCGAGGAGCCCGGCGTCGGCCTGGGCACCCGGTTCGCCGGGATGGCCGGCCCGGACCCGGGACCGGAACTGGCCGAGGCGTTGACCGACCCCGGGCCCGGCCACCCGGAGCACGTCGGGCAGGCCAGGATCAAGGTGGCCGGCCACCCGACTCCACTGTGGCTTGTGAACTCGCCTACGGATCGAAGCGCGTACGCCGGCGAGGCTCGGGGTTTGTGGCTCCATGCGATAGCCTGGCCGGCGAGTGCGGGTCACCTGCTCGCGGAAGACGTCGTGCTGCACGACCTGACCGAGTGGACACCGCCCGAACTCGTGTACGGCGCACCGTCTCCGTATCTGCACGGGAAGGCTTGACAAGCTCCAGGGCTTGACAGGGCTCCCGGAATGACGGAGAACGGACGCAGATATTCACTGTACGACACCACACTGATACTCTGGGTGCCGCTGCGGTAATGGGACCCGGCGCCGCGCGAGAGGATGGCCCGCCATGGTCAAGAAGGTCCTCACCTGGGCCGGAATCGCATTCTTGATCTTCTTTGTCGCCTACCGGCCAAATTCCGCCGCGGACGTGTTCAAGTCCCTGGGCGGCGGCATCATGGACATCGCACAGGGCTTCGGCGACTTCTTCACCAGCCTCGTCGCCTAGCCGCCGATGGGTAACCCCTCCGGTCCACCCTTCGACCCCGACGACCCCGACAGGGAGCGCCGGGAGCGAGACACGGAGCCGATCCCCCGGCTCGGGCCCGACGACGGGCCGGCCCACGGCACCGGCCCGGGTCTCGGCGACGGCCCCTCCTTTTCGGACGACGTCGGCTACGGTGACGGTCCGTACGGCGGGGAAGGCCGGTCGGGCCGGGCTTGGATCCGTGACCCCGAGGCCGGCTACCAGCCGCCGCAGATCTCGGAGGACGAGCTGGCCGGCCTGCGGGCCGACGCCGCCGGCGCGGCCCCGCGCCGGGTCCTGCCGTTGGAGGACGAGCCCAGCTCGCTGGTCGCCCGCTACCTCTTCCCCACCGAGCGCTACCGGGGCGAGTGGAAGCGGCACTGGGTCCACCTCACCACCCCGCTGCTCGTCGGCATCGCCGCGACCTTCGTCCTCGGCTACCTCTCCGGCTTCCTCGCCGGGCAGGACGTCGGCGCCCTCACCACGATCGCCGTGCTGCTCTGGTTCGCCGTCATGGGCTGGGTGGCCTGGAAGGTCGCCGACTGGTGGTACGACCGCTTCATCCTGACCAACAAGCGGGTGATGGTGGTCAACGGAATCATCACCCGGAAGGTCGCGATGATGCCGTTGACCCGGGTCACCGACATGAAATACGAGCAGACCCCGGCCGGCCGGGCGCTCAACTACGGCACGTTCGTGCTGGAGTCCGCCGGTCAGGAGCAGGCGCTCCGCGAGATCAAGAATCTGCCCAACCCGAACGAGCTCTACCTGCGCGTCGTCGAGGAGATGTACGAGCCGCAGGCGGTCGAGGCGCGGCTGGGCAAGGAGGCCGACGAGGCCAAGGCCGACGACGGGGCGTGAAACTTTTCGTCCGAACATCGGAGGAACAGCGCACCATTCGCCGTCGACCCGACCTGCCCGGCCGTGGCAACCTGCCAGGGAGACGGGGCGCGGAGGTGGCTGATGGCGAGCAGGGATCCTTTGGAGGAGGAGTTCCGTGACTTCGTCGCGGCCCGCTCCGGCGCCCTGCTGCGCACCGCGTACCTGCTCAGCGGGGACTGGGCGACCGCGGAGGATCTGCTGCAGACCGCGTTGACCAAGACCTACCTGGCCTGGAAGCGGCTCGGCGGGATCGAGGCGATCGAGCCGTACGCCCGGCGGGTCATGGTCAACACCTCGACGAGTTGGTGGCGCCGGCGCTGGCACGGTGAACGCCCCACCGAGGTGCTGCCGGAGCGCGCCGCGGTCGACGAGATCGAGCATCAGCTCGACCGTGACCTGCTCTGGCGCCACCTGAGCGCGCTGCCCACCCGGCAGCGGGCGGTGCTCGTGCTGCGCTACTACGAGGACATGTCCGAGGCGCAGACCGCCGCCCTGCTCAACATCTCCCCGGGCACCGTCAAGAGCCAGACCTCGCGTGCCCTGGGCACGCTGCGCCGCCGGATGGGCGCCGAGGCCGCCCTCGACCTGCCGAGCGGGGCCGCGCCGACCCCGCCCCGGCCCCGGCGCGCTCCGGCCGGCCGGCCGGCACCGGCGCCCGCCGAGGCCGGACGGTCGCCGGCGTACGGCGCGCCGAGGATGGTGGTGGGCGCGGACGCGGCGGCCGTGGTCGCGGCGACCAACGCCCCGCCGCGCGTCGACGCACCGGACGGCGGGCCCGCACCCGCGTCCGGGCTGCCCGCCTCCGACGCCGGGCTGCCGAGGCCGGACGCCGGGCTCACGCCGCCCGTCGGCGAGCCGGCGGCGGAGCCCGTTCCCGTGTCGTCGGGGGCGGCGCGGGCGGGCCGTGGGGAAGGATCTGCCCCGGGAACCCCGGCCGGCCCGGCGGGGGCCGACCACGACGAGGCGCGAGGCCTGCCGGTCGTACCGGCCGGCACCGGTGCCGGAGAGCGTCGGTGAGCCGCCCGGCGGGCCCTGCTGACAACCGGACCGGTGGCCCGAGGCGTTCATACGGCGTGACCGAGGACGAGCTGGAGCAGGCGGTGCGGGAGACGTTCGCCCGCCGGGTCGCCGTCGCCCACCCGCTCGCCGCCGACCCGGCGGGCCTGGCGATCCGCCGGGCCGACCGGGCCCGGCGCCGGCGCACCGTGGCCGGGCTGGCGCTGGCCGCGGTCACCGCCGTGGGAATCAGCACCGGGATCGCCCAGCTGGGGCAGCAGCCCGGCCGGCCCACCCATCCCACCGTCGTGCTCGGCGACCCGTACGCCTCGCCCCTGCCGAACCTGACCCCGACGCTGCCGGTCGCCCCACCGACCGACCCGGCGCAGGGCGCGGGCCGGGGCGAGGTGGACCTGATCCTCGGCACGGTGCTCGCCACCACGAGCGGGCAGCGGCTGACGCTGCCCGACGTGGGCCCGGCCGAGCGCGCCCAGCGGCTGCCGGACGGCGCCGGCTGGGCCGTGGTCGGCGCCCCGACGGCGGCCGGTCAGGCGCTGTGGGTGGTGCAGCCGCACGGCGCGGTGCACCTGCTCCTGGCCGGGGCGCGGGACATCGCCCTCAGCCGCGACGGGCGTCAGGTCGCCTGGCGGGAGGGCGGCGAGCTGGTCGCCGCGGGGATCGTCGGCATCCAGGTCGTCGCCGCCGCCCGCACGCCGGTGCCGGCCGGGGCGGTGCCGGTCGGCTTCGCCGGCGACGCCGTCCTGGTGCGCCTCGACGCGGACCGGCCCGGCCACACCCTGTGGCGCCCGGCGCAGGGCCCGCTGAAGAGCGGGGGCGACCGCGCGACCGTGCGGGTCTACGGCACCCGCCCCGACGGCGTGGTGGTCGCGCAGGTGTCCGCGGGCACGCCGCGCCGGCTCTGTCTCGCCCTGCTCGACCCGACCCGGGACCTCGCGCCCGCCCAAACCGGCTGCGGGCCCACCCTGGGCGACGACGGGCGCGGCGGCGTCTCGGCCGACGGCCGGTGGCTGCTGGCCAACGGGCGGGTGGGCGGCGAGGACCGGGCGCTGCTGGTCGACCTGGATCGGCTGGGCGCCACCCGGGCGGTCCGCCCGGCCGGGCCGCCCGTGCACGGGCCGGTGGCGTGGACGCCCGAGGGGACGGCGTACTACTCCGACGCCCGCGCCGGCCTGGTGCGCGTCGACGTGAGCCGGGTGCTCGCGGGCGAGGAGTCGTCGGGCGCCCCGGTCAGCGGCCTGGGCGACGGGCAGCGCCCGATCCCGGTCGGCCGCGCCGGTTCCTGACCCGCCCGCGCGCCGGGCGTCGGCGGTGGCCGGTAGCGTCGGGGCGGTGAGCGCGCGCCCGCGGATCGACCTGCACACCCACTCCACCGCCAGCGACGGCACGCTCGGCCCCGCCGAGCTGGTACGGGCGGCGGCGGAGTCGGGGCTGGACGTCGTGGCGATCACCGACCACGACACCACCGCCGGCTGGGAGCCCGCGCTGCGGGCGCTGCCGGCCGGGCTCAGCCTCGTCCGTGGGGCGGAAATCTCCTGCCGCTGGTACGGCGAGGAGCCGGCGGTGCCGCTGCACCTGCTGGCGTACCTCTTCGATCCGGACGCCCCGGAGCTGGTCGCCGAGCTGGCCCGGGTGCGAGCCGCGCGGGAGGAGCGGGGCGAGCGGATCGTGGCGCTGCTGCGGGCCGACGGGATCGACGTGAACTGGCCGGAGATCCTGGCCGGCGCGGCGGGCGGCTCGGTGGGCCGGCCGCACATCGCCCAGGCGCTGATCCGGGCCGGCCTGGTGGCCACCACCACGGAGGCGTTCGGGCCGGACTGGCTGGGCGAGCGCTACCGGCTGCCGAAGGAGGACATCGACGTCTTCCACGCGGTCCGGCTCATCCGCGCGGCGGGCGGCGTGCCGGTCTTCGCCCACCCCCGGGCGACGCGGCGGGGGCGGATCGTGCCGGACGCGCTGATCGCCGACCTGGCCGCAGTGGGCCTGGCGGGGCTGGAGGCCGACCACGAGGACCACTCCCCGGCCGAGCGGGCGCACGTCCGCGCCCTCGCCGGCGAGCTGGGCCTGGTGGTGACCGGCTCGTCGGACTTCCACGGCACGCACAAGACCGTCCGGCTCGGCGCGTTCACCACCGACCCGGAGGCGTACGAACGGATCCTCGCCGAAGCGAGCGGGGTGACCGGGATCGCTTCCGGCTGATCCGCGTTTCGGTCCCCGGCGGCGCGGCTACGTTGATCGCGTGGATGCCAAGCTGTTCGGTGAGGTCTTCGTGACCCTGCTGGTGATCGTCGACCCGCCGGGCATGATGCCCATCTTCCTGGCGCTGACCGGCCCGCTCACGGCCCGGGACCGCAACCGGGCGGCCTGGCAGGCCGTCGCCCTGGCGCTCGGCGTGATCGTCATCTTCGCGGTGGCCGGCCAGACGCTGCTCGACTACCTGCACGTCGACCTGCCGGCGTTGCAGGCCGCCGGCGGGCTGCTGCTCATCCTGGTGGCGTTGGAGCTGCTGACCGGCAAGGCCGACGACCCGAGCCAGCAGGTCACCTCGAACATCGCGCTGGTGCCGCTGGGCACGCCGCTGCTGGCGGGTCCCGGCGCCATCGTCGCCACCATGCTCTTCGTCCAGCAGGCCGACGGCGGGTCGGACTACACCGCCATCGCCGCCGCGATCGTCGCGGTGATGGTCGCGGTCTGGGTGGTGCTCCGGTTCTCCGGTGGGATCGTCAAGATCCTGCGTCCGGGCGGGATCGAGGTGCTGACCCGGATCGCCGGCCTGCTGCTCGCGGCGATCGCGGTGCAGCTCATCGCGGACGCGGTGGCCGCCTTCGTGACCCAGTACGCCAACATGGCCTGACCGCCGCCCGGGTTTGTCGGGGCCGGATGGCAGGATCCAGGTGTGCGACGAGCCTCTTCAGCCGGACGGTCCTCCGCCCCGGGCCGGGCGCCCCGCCCCCGGGGCGACCAGCCCGAGCAGCTCGGCTTCGAGGGCATGCCGGAACGGCTCTTCGTCTGCACCCCCAGCAAGCTCGGCGCCTACGCGGACTGCCCCCGGCGCTACCGCTACTCCTACGTCGACCGTCCGGCCCCGCCCAAGGGCCCGCCGTGGGCGCACAACTCCCTCGGCGCGAGCGTGCACACGGCCCTGAAGAACTGGTATGCCCTCAGCCCCGAGCGGCGCCGGCCCGAGGCGCTCGCCACGCTGCTCAAGGGCACCTGGGTGCGCGAGGGCTACCGCGACGAGGAACAGGAGCGGGCGGCCTACCGGCGGGCGCTGGGCTGGCTGGAGTCCTACGTCGAGACCCTGGAGCCGGGGGTCGACCCGCTCGGCGTGGAGCGGGTGGTGGCGGTCAAGACCGGGGTGCTGGCCTTCAACGGCCGGGCCGACCGGATCGACTCCCGCCCCGGGCCCGAGGGCCCCGAGCTGGTCATCGTCGACTACAAGACGGGCCGCACCGGGCTCGACGCCGACGACGCGCGCGGCTCGCAGGCCCTGGCGCTCTACGCGTACGCCGCCGAGCGGGTGTTCCGCCGACCGTGCCGCCGGGTGGAGCTGCACCACCTGCCCACCGGCACGGTCGCGGCGCACGAGCACACCGTCGAGTCGCTGGCCCGGCAGCTCACCCGGGCCGAGGAGACCGCGCGCGACATCATGGCCGCCGAGCGGGCGGTCGCCGACGGGGACGACCCCGACGACGCCTTTCCCACCACGCCGGGTCCCCGCTGCGGCTGGTGCGACTACCGGCGCACCTGCCCGGCGGGGGCGCAGGCGCCCGGCAAGGAGCCGTGGGCGGCCGTCGAGCAGCCCACCGGCCCGGTGCCCGGCCGCGACTGACCGGTTCAGGCGGGGGTGCGGGCGAGGCGGGCGGCGCGTTCCTTCGCGGCCTGCTGCAACGGCCCCTCCAGCCACCGGCGGGGCACGGCGGCGAGGGTCAGCCGCAGCGCCCGTACCGTCAGGTCGGCCGAGAGCGCGGTGGTCGGCAGGCCCAGGCCGCCGTACAGCCGCCGGGCCCAGGCCGGCAGCAGCGCGAACGCGGTGCCGGCGATGCCGAAGTACGCCCAGCGGGCCGGCCCCAGGTTGAGCCCGATCCGGGCGGGCAGGCTGAGCTTCCACGGGATCGGCGGGGCGGTGAGGAAGAGCGCCGTCTCGGCCGCCTCGCGGGTGATCCGCAGCTCCGGGCGGATCCGCCGGTAGTAGTCGGCCACCTCGGCGGCGGTGCCGGGGACCGTCTGCGGGTCGAGGCCCACCAGCGCGGCGGCGCGCCGCTGCTCGGTGTAGTAGCCGTCGACCTCGTCGGCGGTCAGCGGCAGCCCCGCCCGGCGGGCCGTGTCGAGGAACGACTCGATCTCGGTGACGTGCACCCAGCGCAGCAGGTCGGGGTCGTCGACGCGGAACTCCTCCCCGGTGGACGGGTCGGTCGCCCGCAGGCGGGCGTGCCGCCGGCGTACCCGCCGCCCGGCGGCCTCCGCCTCCGCCGTGGTGCCGTAGATGGTGGTCGCCACGTAGGTGGCGGTGCGGACCAGGCGACCCCAGGCGTCGGAGCGGTAGTCGCTGTTCTGGGCGACCCCGGCCATCGCGCGGGGATGCAGTGCCTGGAGGTAGAGCGAACGCAGGCCGGCGACGATCAGGATCGGCTCCTCGTGCACCTTCCACGTGACCGAACCCGGACCGAACAGACCGAGGTCATCGGAGTCCACCGACCAAGCGTGCCATGCCCGGCGACCCCCCGCCCCGGGCAACGGACGTCAGCCCGTCGGCCGTCCCGTCGTCGGCGGGGACGGTCGGTTGTCGGGGGAGCGGCAGAGCCAGGGCCTGCGGGGGCGGTCAGGCGTCGGCGGCGCGGCGGATCCGGCGCGGCCGGGTCAGTCGTCGGCGGAGCGGCGGGCCTGGCAGGTGGGACAGAGGCCCCAGAAGGTCACTTCCGCCTCGTCGACCTCGAACCCGTGGGCGATGTCCGGATCCAGGCAGGGGGCCCTGCCGACCGCGCAGTCGATGTCGGCGATCTCGCCGCAGCCCCGGCAGACCACGTGGTGGTGGTTGTCCCCGGCCCGCGCCTCGTAGCGGGCGGGGCTGCCGGCCGGCTCGATCCGGCGGGACAGCCCGGCCCGGGACAGCGCGCCGAGCACGTCGTAGACGGCCTGGGTGGAGACGGAGTCGAGGCGCTCGCGGACCCGTCGGGTGATCTCGTCCACCTCGAGGTGGCCGCCGGCGGCCAGTACGTCGAGCACGGCGAGGCGCGGCCGGGTGACCCGCAGGCCCCTCGACCGGAGCAGCTCCTCCCCGCCGGACATCTGTCAATGACAGCACGCGGTGACCGGGTCGACAACCGGCCTCCGGCAGAGGGTGGCCCCGGCCACAGCCGACCTGCCCGTCCGGGCGGTGAACCGGACCGGTCCGGGGTGCGTGTAGCGGATCGAGAGTTCTGGGCGGGGCGGCCGGCGCACCGTACGCTGGCAACCCGCGACCGCGTACGCCGGAGGTGTGGATGTTCAAGGAGATCCTGGGTCTGCCGGCCCACGTGCTGGTGGTGCACGCGGTCGTCGTGCTCGTGCCGCTGCTGGCCCTGCTCTCCGCCGCGTACGTGGCGCTGCCCCGGTTCCGGCCCCGGCTGGACTGGGCGGTGGCGATCCTCGCCGTGGCGGCGCCGGCGACGGCCTTCGTCGCGGTCGAGTCCGGCGAGGAGCTGAACGACGCGTTCCTGGCCCGGGGCATGCAGGGCCCGATCGTGGACCAGATCCTCGAGCACTCCCGCTACGGCGACCTCCTGTTCTGGTACGTCCTGCCGCTGGCCGTGGCGTCGCTGCTGCTGCTCGTGGTGACGAGCGGGCACCCGCGCGTGCCGAGGCTGCCGTCCTGGCTCACGCCGGTGCTGTCGGTCGTGGTGGTCGCGCTCGGCGTCGTGAGCCTGGTCTACGCCTACCTGACCGGCCACTCCGGCGCCGAGGCGGTCTGGGGCAACACCCTCTGACACCCACCCCCGGCTTCCGCGATCTTGCGCTTTCGGGCCGTCTGCCGTCCCCGTTCGCGCGCTTCGCCAGGGCGGCAACCGCAAGATCGCGCTGGGGGAGTTGGGTGGTCAGAAGATCAGGCGTGAGCAGAGCAGGCAGATCAGGATGACCAGCACCGCGCCGGCCAGCGCGCCGACGCCGTACGTGAGTCGCTGCGCCCGCTGTTCCGCCGTGTCGAGCCCGGCCATGTCCTGCGGGGGCAGCCGCCGGGGCGGTGGCGGTCGCAGGTGCACCGGCGGTCGCCACCCGGCCGGGGGCGGGGTGGTGGCGGGCGGGCCCACGTAGCCGCCCCCGGGCGCCGGCGTCGGCGTGGCCCGGATCCCGGACTGCTCCGGCGCGGTGTCGGGCCGCCGCCAGTACTCGTCGGGGGCGCTGCCGGAGGTGGGGGTCGTCACGCCGTCCGACGCTACCAACGCTCCGGCCCGGTGACCGGCCGGACGCGGCCGGCCCACCGGCGGGTCGACGCCGGACACCCCGGTCAGCCGTGGCCGGACAGCCTGGCGAGCCGTGGCCGGACGCCCCCGGCCAGCCGTGCCGGCGGAACACCGGGGCACTGTGGCGGACCTGCTTCGACGCGGTGACCCGGTCGCGGCTGCGCTAGTCTTGCCGCTCGTGAGCACCGAGTTTCCTCCGCCGCCGGCGGTACGCGGCGACGACGACCGTACGGTCGACCTGAGCGACGACTTCGTGGTGCTGCCCGAGCAGACCGCCGACGACACCGACCGGGGTTGGGGCGAGCGTTCCGGCGGCAACGACGACTGGCTGCTCGCGGAGCGCCCGCCGCACTGGGACTGAACCGGCTGCCAGGCGACCCGCCGGCATCCCGGGCCGCTTCCGCGCCTGTGGAGAAACCCCGGCAGCCTGTGGACAACGCCCCCGGGCCTGTGGATGACGCGGGCACCCTGTGGACAACCGCCTGCCGGCGACCGCGCGACCACCCCGTCGCGCCCACGGGCGTCACCAGGCGATCCGAGACGCCGCCGCGGTCGACCAGGGACCCGGGACGGCGAGCCAGGAGGCGGGGGCCGTGGCCCTACGCCGATGACCCGCACAGCGGGACGTGCCCGGGGCGGGCGGGGCCGGCCCCGGGACGGGATGTGGCGTGCGTCAGGAGGCGCTGGCGGTGCTGGCGGCCGGGGTCTTGCTCGCGCCGCCGCCGGAGCCGTTCGAGCTGGACGAGGACGAGGACGACGAGGACGACGCGGCGGTCGAACCGCTCGACGAGCCGGAGTCGCCACCGGAGGAGGACGAGTCGGACTTCGCCGGCTTGGCGGCGCCGCCGCTGCCGGTGTCGCTGCCCGAGGTGCGGGAGTCCGTGCGGTAGAAGCCCGAGCCCTTGAACACGATGCCGACCGAGTTGAAGAGCTTGCGCAGCTGCCCGTCACACGCCGGGCACTCGGTCAGCGGCTCGTCAGAGAAGGACTGCACCGCCTCGAGCTGGTGGCCGCACGCGGTGCAGGCGTACTGGTACGTGGGCACGTTCTCCTCCGGATCTGGCACGGCCGGTTGGCACTCGACGTCTTCGAGTGCCAATGGTGCGTCATCGCCCCCGGATTCGTCCAGCGGAAGTGTGGGGCGCGACACCGCCGCCCTCAGGCGCGACCCGCCGCGTCCCGGGGGCGGCGTCAAGCGTACGCAGGCCGTCGGCGGGAGTGACCACCGCGCGCACCGGGCGGTCGTGCGGCTCGGCGGGCAGCGACCCGACCAGCTCCCCGTCGTGCAGCGGCACCACGGTCAGCGCGGTCGCGGGCACCCGGGCCAGCGCCCGGTCGTACGAGCCGCCGCCCCGGCCCAGCCGCCGCCCCCGGCGGTCCACCGCCAGCGCCGGCACCACCACCAACTCGGCCGCCGCCACCGCGTCCCGGCCCAGTCGTGGCCCCGCCGGCTCGCGCATGCCCCGGCCGGCGGCCACCAGCGCGTCCGCCCCGGCCCAGGCCGCCCAGTCCAGGTCGAGGTCGGCACAGAGCACCGGCAGCAGCAGCTCGGCCCCCGGCGGCAGCGCCGCGTGCAGCACCGCCGGCAGGTCGGGCCCGCCCGGCTCGGAGCCGACCGGCACGTACGCCGTCATCCGGCGCGGGCGCAGCCGGCGTACGAGAGCCACCAGCTCGGCCTGGACGCGCCCGGCGGCCTCGGCCCGCGTCGGCGCGGCCAGTGCCCGGCGGGCGGCCAGCACGGCGGCGCGCGCGTCCCGCTTCGCCGCTTCCGCTTCATGAGAAAAATCGGGCACGCAACACTCCTGACGCAACGTTTGTCACCTGGTTGCTCTGTGTCAGCATCGCAAGCGACGGCGGCGGAACTTCCGGGGGGACCGAGTGACGCTACGCGGGCGGTTGACCACAGCCTTCCTGGCGGTGGTGCTCGGCCCGGTCCTGCTCGGGGCGTTCTTCGTCGGTTCGACCGTGGTGGCCGTCGACCGGAGTCGTTCCACCGAGCGGCTGGCGGTGGCCGCCGCGACCGTGCGCACCTCGGTCGACGCCCTCTGCCAGCAGCTGCGGGCCGCCGCCGACGCGGTGGCCCTGACCGGCGACCGGCCCGGCGCCGCGGGCCAGGTGGTCAGCCGCGGCCTGGCGGCCGCCGTGCGGGTCACCGACGTGGCCGGCCGGGTCACCTACGCCTCGCCGGGCGGGCCGCCGGAGCCCTGGCGGGACTGCTCCACCGCCGCGCCGGCCGCCGGCCCGGTGCGGGCGCTCGCCGTCCGGGTCGACCTGCGCGACCGTTCCGGCGGGTCGCTGGGCACGGTCGCCGCGGCGCATCCGGTCGACCCGGCCTTCGTGGCGCGGCTCGCGGCCGTGACCGGCGTGGCGGTCACCCTGCTCGACGACGCCGAGGCGCCCGTCCGGCTCGCCCACACCACCGAGTCGACCGGGGTACGCGACGCCGTGCTCGCCGCCGCCGGCACCGTCGACGGCGAGCGGGTCACCGAGACCGCCGACGGCCGGTACGTCCGCCGGGTCGGCCCGTCCGCCGGGCAGCCCCTACCGCTCGTGCTCTCGGTCCCCAGCGACCAGCCGCCCGGCCTGTACGCCGCCCTGGTCGCGGCGGTGCTCGTGGCGGCCCTGCTGGCCGTGGTGGCCGCCGGGCGGCTGGCCCGGGTGACCACCCGGCCGCTGGTGGAGTTGGCGGGCGCGGTGGACCGGGTGGCCCTCGGCGACCTGACCGTCCGGGTGCCGGTGCGCAGCCGCGACGAGATCGGCCGGCTGGCCGGCGCGTTCAACCGGATGACCCGGGAGACCGGCACCTACGTGGCGGCGCTGACCAGCAGCCGCGACCAGTTGCGCGGGCATCTCGCGGTGCTGGGGGACACCCTGGCCAGCACGCACGACCTGCAACGCATCCTGCGGGTGATCCTGCACAGCGCGATCGCGGCGACGGGCGCCCGCGCCGGCGCGGTGTTGCTGGTCGACGACGGCGGGGTGCTCGTGGCGCAGTGCGCGGAGGGGCTGGACGGCCGCTGCCCGCCCGACGAACGGGCCGGGCCGCTGCGGGTGCCGCTGGGCAGCGGCGTGCTCGGGGCCGTCGCGGCGACCGGCGAGCCGCAGCGCGGCCGGGCGGAGTCCTCCGCCGTGCCGCCGGGCGAGCCGCGCTGCCGGACGTACGTCGCGGTGCCGTTCGCCGCCCCGGGCGCTACGGGCCCGGTCGACGCCGCCCGCGCGGACGCCCCGACGGCCCGGCCCGGGTCGTCGGAGCCGGCCTCCTCGGCCGGGGCGCTCGGTGTGCTGGCCCTCTACGACCGGCTCGGCGCGGACGAGTTCGACGACGACGACCTGGTCACCCTGCGGACCTTCGCCGGCCACGCCGCCGTGGCGGTGGACAACGTGCGGGTGCACGAGGAGGCGCAGCGGCTTTCGCTGACCGACCCGCTGACCGGGCTCTGGAACTACCGCTACCTGCGGGAGTCGATCCGCCGGGAGGTCGAGCGGGCGAACCGGTTCGGCCGGATGCTCAGCGTCCTCGCCCTCGACCTGGACCGGTTCAAGGACGTCAACGACACGCACGGGCACGCGGCCGGCGACGCCGTGCTGGCCGAGTTCGCCCGCCGGGTGCGCGGCGAGATCCGCGAGGTCGACCTGGCCTTCCGGCAGGGCGGCGAGG
The DNA here is from genome assembly GCF_040679695.1 of Micromonospora sp. NPDC052213. Taxonomy (NCBI): domain Bacteria; kingdom Bacillati; phylum Actinomycetota; class Actinomycetes; order Micromonosporales; family Micromonosporaceae; genus Micromonospora; species Micromonospora sp. NPDC052213. The sequence continues at coordinate 566 of NZ_JBFAVI010000087.1, read as the reverse complement.
AGTTCGTGGTGCTGCTGCCGGAGACCGACGCCCGGGGGGCGGCGATCGTCGCGGAGCGGCTCGGCGCGGCGATCCGGGAGGCCCCGATCGCGGCCGACGGGCACGGCGGGGGCGCCCCCGTGGCCATCGCGGTGACCGTCTCCATCGGCATCGCCGTCTATCCCGGCCACGCCAGCACGGGCCAGGAGGTGCTGGACGCCGCCGACGACGCGCTCTACGCCGCCAAGGCGGCCGGCCGGGACACCTGGCGGATCGCCGACGACCGGTCCGACGACGAGCGGGCGGACCCGGGCCGGGCGGACGACGAGCGGGCGGAGGCCGCTCGGGCCGGCGAGGAACAGGCGGACGTCGCTCGGGCCGGCGGGGAGCGGGCGGGCGGCGGCCGGGCCGGCGAGGAGCCGGTCGCCCACGGCCGGGCCGACCAACCGGCCCGGGAGATCCCCGTCCCGGCGGGCGCGGTCAGCCCCGAGGACGGGATGCCGCGCGCCGGCGCCCCGCGCCAGCCGGCCCGGACCCGCCCCGAACCGGCCGATCCGGTCGACGCCGAGCCGCGCGGCGCGCCGGCC
>NZ_JBFAVI010000086.1:0-26439 GCF_040679695.1 Micromonospora sp. NPDC052213 | reverse complement strand
CGGCCCCCCCCTGCCGGGGCGGGCCCCTGACCCCCCCCCCGCCCCCCCGCGGGGGGGGGGCCGGCGGCGGCTCACGGCTCGTTCTCGGGCAGGCGGAGCAGCGGGGCCCGGCCCGGCGCCTGCTCCGGGGCCGGTCCGGAGACCTCCAGCGGCGGGATCGGCACGGTGACGGGCTCGTCGCAGGTGACCCGGACCGTCTCGCCGTGGTGGCGCAGCTCCAGCACGTCCGCCGGGTCACCGTGGCGCAGCGCGTACGTGGTCTCGTGCGGCCGGACGTCCACCCGCAGCCGCATCCCGCGCCACTGGAGCGAGAACTCCAGCCGCCCGAGCCGGCTGGACAGGCGCGGCGCGAACGACAGCGTGCCGTCGTGGTCGCGCAGCCCGCCGAACCCGGCCACCAACGCGATCCACGCCCCCGCGAGCGACGCCATGTGCACGCCGTCGCGGGTGTTCTCGTTGAGGTCGTGCAGGTCCATCAGCGCGGCCTCGCGCAGGTAGATGTGCGCCAGCTCCGGATGGCCCACCTCGGCCGCCAGCACCGCCTGGGTACACGCCGACAACGACGAGTCCCGCACCGTCCGGCGCTCGTAGTAGAGGAAGTTGCGCAGCTTCTCCTCCGGGGTGAACGCGTCGCCCCGCCAGTGCATGGCGAGGACCAGGTCCGCCTGCTTGACCACCTGCTTGCGGTAGAGGTCGAAGTACGGGTAGTGCAGCAGCAGCGGGTACTTCTCCTGCGGCGTGTGCCCGAAGTCCCACTCCTGGAGCCGGGTGAATCCCTCCACCTGCTCGTGGACGTCGACCTCCTCGTCGTACGGGATGTGCATGGAGGCCGCCGCGTCCCGCCAGGCGGCCGCCTCCTCGTCGGTCACGCCGAGGTGGAACGCCTCGTCCCGGTAGCGCATCACCGCGTCGGCGGCGGTGATCAGGTTCCGCTGCGCCATCAGGTTGGTGTAGATGTTGTCGTTCTTCACCGCCGTGTACTCGTCGGGGCCGGTCACCCCGTCGATGTGGAACTGGCCGTGGCGGTCGTGGTGGCCCAGCGACCGCCACAGCCGGGCGGTCTCCACCAGCAGCTCCAGCCCGATCTCGCGCTCCAGCTCGGTGTCCTCGGTGACCTGCACGTAGCGCCGCAGCGCGTCGGCGACGTCGGCCGCGATGTGGAAGGCGGCGGTGCCCGCCGGCCAGTACGCCGACGACTCCGGTCCCTCGATGGTGCGCCAGGGGAACGCCGCACCCTCCAGGTTGAGCATCCGGGCCCGCTCGTGCGCGGCGGCCAGCGTGCGGTGCCGCCAGTGCAGCGCGTCCCGCACGGCGGCCGGGTGGGTGTAGGTGAGCACCGGCAGGACGAACATCTCGGTGTCCCAGAACGCGTGCCCGTCGTACCCGGGGCCGGTCAGGCCCTTCGCGGCGATCGGCCGCCGCTCCGCCCGGGTGCCCGCCTGGAGGACGTGGAACAGTCCGAACCGGACGGCCTGCTGGACCTCCGGGTCGCCCTCCACCACCACGTCGGCGGCGTCCCAGAACTCGTCGAGGTATTCCCGCTGCTCCCGGTGGAGCCCGTCCCAGCCGTCGAGCCGCGCCCCGGCCAGGGCCGCGCCGACCTGGTCCCGCAGGGCGGGCAGCGAGCGGCGGCTGGACCAGCCGTAGGTAAGGTATTTGACCACCCGCAGCGTCTCGCCCGGCTTGAGCACGCACCCGATCGTGGTGCGCACCCAGTCCTCGTACCCCTCGGACTCGATGGTCTTGCGCGCCGGGGCGTACACCTCGTGCTCCATCGCGGCGGCGACCCGCAGCCCGGAGAGCTTGGTCCGGTGGATCAGCAGCCCGCCGTCGTCGGTGGTGAGTTCCTCCTCGGCCTGCAACGGCGACTCCAGCACGGCCGCCACCCGGGGGTCCCGGCTCTGCGCGGGCAGCGTCTCGTTCGCGACGAGTTCCGACTGGATGATCAGCCGCAGCGGGGCGCCGACCGCCTCCACCTCGTAGTTGATCGCCGCGACGGAGCGCTGGGTGAAGGAGACCAGCCGGGTGCTGCGGACCTTGACCTCGCGGCCGGCCGGCGACCGCCAGTGCAGCTCGCGGTGCAGGGTGCCGGCGCGCAGGTCGAGGACCCGCTCGTGGGAGAGGAGTTCGCCGTACCGGACGTCGAGCGGCTCGTCGTCGACCAGCAGCCGGATCAGCTTGCCGTTGGTGACGTTGACGATGGTCTGGCCGGATTCCGGGAACCCGAACCCGGCCTCCGCGTACGGCAGCGGGCGCAGCTCGTAGAAGGAGTTGAGGTACGTGCCGGGCAGGCCGTGCGGCTCGCCCTCGTCCAGGTTGCCGCGCAGCCCGACGTGCCCGTTGGAGAGCGCGAACACCGACTCGGACTGGGCCAGGACGTCCATGTCCAGCCGGATCTCCCGGATGTGCCACGGCTCGACGGGATATGCCCGTTCCCTGATCACGCGGGCCGCCCGGTGTCGAGCAGGTCGGCGAGGTCGGTGACCACGACGTCGGCGCCGTGGGCGCGCAGCTCGGCCGCCTGGCCGACCCGGTCGACCCCGACCACGTAGCCGAACCCGCCGGCCCGGCCGGCGGCCACCCCGGCCAGCGCGTCCTCGAAGACGGCGGCGTGGGCCGGGTCGACCCCGAGCAGCCCGGCCCCGGCCAGGAACGTGTCGGGGTGCGGCTTGCCGCGCAGCCCCTCGGCGCGGGCGAGCAGCCCGTCGACCCGCGCCTCCAGCAGCGGTTCCAGGCCGGCGGCGGCGACCACCTCCCGGCCGTTCGCGCTGGCCGTGACGACCGCGCGGCGCAGGCCGGCGGCGACCGCGGCCTTCAGGTAGGCGACCGAGCCGGGATAGACGTCCACGCCGCGGGTGCGCAGCCGTTCCAGCAGCAGCACGTTCTTCCGGTTGCCGACCCCGTTGACCGTGTCGGCGTCCGGGGGGTCGTCGGGCGCTCCCTCGGGCAGCACGATCCCCCGCGAGGCGAGGAAGGTGCGCACCCCGTCGGCGCGGGGCCGGCCGTCGACGTACCGGTTGTAGTCCGGCCCCGGATCGAAGGGGCGGAACGCCTCGCCGGTGGCGGCGGCACGCTGCCGCAGGAAGCCGTCGAACGTCTCGGTCCACGCGGCGTTGTGCACCCGGGCGGTCTGGGTCAGCACCCCGTCCAGATCGAAGAGACAGGCGGTCACGTGAGCAGGCAGGCCCAGCACGGTTACGAATCTATCCAGACCTCCGCGCCGGCAAACCGGTTTCGGCCCGGTTGCCCGGGACGGCTCAGTGCGGGCGCAGCGTCCAGACGACCGTCATCGCGCCGGTGGCCTTCCCCTCCTCGGTGGCGATCTCCACCTGTACCGGGAACTCCGGCCGCCGGCCGGCCTCCAGCTCGGCGACCACCTCGGCGGGGGGCCGGCCGAGCCGCGCCGTCGCCAGCACCGGGCCCATGGCGAGCTTCCGGTACGCGATCTCGGCCCGCACCGCCAGCGGCGTGGCCCGGTCGAGCAGCGGCGCGAACGCGGCCAGCACGACCGCGCCGGAGGCGGTCTCGCCGAGGGTGAACATGGCCCCGGCGTGCGGCCCGCCGACGTGGTTGTGGGTGGCCGGCGAGTCGGGCAGGCGGACGACCGCCCGCACCCCGCCCTCCGCCTCGGGGGCCACCTCGACGAATTCGAGGCCGAGCGTACGCGCGAACGGCACGGCCTCCAGCATGCCGGCCGCCACCTGGCGCGAGTCGATGGTCATGCCCCGACGTTACTAGTCGGTAACTTCGCCGGCAAGGGCCACCCGGTCAGCGCCAGCCGACGTCGATGCGGTCACCCCGCTCGTCGAAGAAGTGCAGCGCGTCCATGCGTACGGAGACGGCCAGGGGGTGACCGGCGGAGACCGCGGGGTACGGCGCGAGCCGGACCGCCAGCTCGGCCGGGCGGCGGTGGTGCCGGCCCGGGTCGCTCAGCACGCTCGTCCGGGTGCTGTGGCTCGGGGCGGGCTCGTCCTCCGCCGCGCGCCCGGTCAGCCGCTGCATCATCTGGCCGAAGCGGCGCAGACCGCGCTGGTCGACCGGGGCGTCGACGGGGGTGCCCATCTCGTCCACCACGATCGCGGTGGCCCCGATGTCGAGGAACGCGAGCGACTCGTGACCGTGGTGCTCCAGGTAGCGGATCCGGCCGTGGAGCACGTCGCCCGGCGTGTCCGGGGCGACCGGGGTGAGCGCCTCGGCCCGCATCCCGACCACGATCCGCTCGCCGTGGTAGTGCGCGACCGCCCGGCTGCGGATGTCGTCCCAGGGCAGGCGCAGCGCCTGCTCGCCGAGGGTGAGGGTGACGTAGCGGTCCAGGTGGACGTAGACCGACGCCTCCAGCAGGTTCATCCGCGGGCTGCCGAGGAACGCGGCCACGTAGAGCGTGGCGGGGCGGCCGTAGACCTGGGTCGGGGTCCCCACGTCCTGGAGGACGCCCCTGCGCATGATGGCGACCCGGTCGGCCATGGTCAGCGCCTCGGCCTGGTCGTGGGTGACGTAGATGGTGGTGACGCCCAGCTCGCGGGTGAGCCCGGAGATCTCGGCGCGCAGCTCGGCCCGGAGCCCGCTGTCGAGGTTGGACAGCGGCTCGTCCATCAGGAACAGGCCGGGGCGGCGGACGATCGCCCGCCCCATCGCGACCCGCTGGCGCTGCCCGCCGGAGAGCTGGTTGGGCCTGCGGCCGAGCACGTCGCCGATGCCGAGCGCGCTGGCCACGTCGGTGACCCGCTCGCCGCGCGGCTCCGGATCCATGCCGGCCAGCCGGAGCGGGAAGGCGATGTTGTCGCCGACCGTCATGTGCGGGTAGAGCGCGAAGTCCTGGAAGACCATGGCGATCTTCCGCTCCCGCGGCGGCAGGTCGTTGACCAGCTCGCCGTCGAGCAGCACCGCGCCCGACGTCGGGTCCTCCAGCCCGGCGACCATCCGCAGCACCGTGGACTTCCCGCAGCCCGACGGGCCGAGCAGCACCATGAACTCGCCGTCGTTGACGTCCAGGTTGACGCTGTCGACGGCGAGGGTGCCGTCCCTGAACACCTTCGTGACATCCTTGAGCGCGACGGTGGTCACCGTCACCTCCCCACAGCTCGTCGACCGAACCCCGAATGACTGTGACGAGGATCATTCGATCCGGATATCGGGTAAACGTCCCATGTTCGACTCGTGACGTTCCTGTTGCGCCCACGGGTGGGACGGCGGGCGACCCCGGGGGCGCGGACGGGCGTGGTCAGCGGCAGCGGGGCTGCGGCTGCTCGCCGAGGAAGACCCGGCGGACCACCCGTTCGGCGGCGTGGCCGTCCTCGAGCGCGCAGAACCGGGCCCGGAACCGCTGCCGGGCCCTCGTCGCCTCCGCCGAGTCGACCCCGCCGGCGCGGAACAGGTCGAGCAGGTCGGCGAAGCTGGTGGCCACCGCGCCGGGCGGCTCCGCGAGCAGGTCGAAGTAGACGCCGCGGGCCAGCCGGTACGCCTCCCAGTCCGGGGCGTAGACCACGATCGGCCGGTCCAGCACGGCGTAGTCGAACATCGCCGACGAGTAGTCCGTGACCAGCACGTCCGCCACGAGGTAGAGGTCCTCGACGCGCGGGTGGCCGCTGACGTCGCGCACCCGGTCCACCGGGCGCCGGGCCCGCCGCTCCCGGTCGTGGAAGTAGTGGCTGCGCATCAGCAGCCGGCCGGCCGGCCCGAGCACGTCGAGCAGCCGCCCCGGGTCGAACGGCGGCCGGTAGCCGGGCAGGTGTTCCCGGTGCGTCGGGGCGTACAGGACGACCCGCTCGCCGAGGCCGAGGCCGAACTCCGCGCGCAGCCGGAGCACCTCCTCGGCGGTGGCGTTGACCAGCCGGTCGTTGCGCGGGTAGCCCACCTCCAGGGTGGTGTACTCCGCCGGATAGGCCCGCTCCCACATCTGGGTGGAGAAGCTGTTCGCGCTGATGCTGAAGTCCCACCGGTCCACCCGGCGCAGCAGCCCGGCGAAGTCCATCCCCACCGCGCCGATCGGGTACCGCTGCTGGTCGAGCCCCATCACCTTCACCGGCGTGCCGTGGTGGGTCTGCACGTGCACCGACCCGGGCCGCTTGCGGACGTAGTCCGGGAAGTTCACGTTGTTGACCAGCCAGCGCGCCCGCGCCAGCGCCCGGTAGTACGCGGGGGTGCCGGCCACCACGTACTCGACGCCCTCGGGCATGGTGTGCACCCGGTCCCGCCGGACGATCCACACCCCCCGGACCTGCGGCGCCAGCCGTCGCGCCGCCTCGTGGACCGCGGCCGGGTTGTCCGCGTAGCCGCGGTACCAGTAGGCCGCGTACACGGCCAGCGTCGGGTCGACGGGTCGGCGCAGCTCGGCCCGGTAGTACTCGCGCAGCAGCGTGTCCCGGGCCAGCCGGGCGGCCCGCCGGGCCCGGGGCGCGACCCGCCGCCTCGTCGTCCGGGCGGTACGCCGGGCGGTGTCCCGCGCCAGGTAGACGGTGCGCAGGGCGCTGAACGTACGCCAGCGGCCGGCGGCCACCAGCCGGTGCTTGAGCCCCTCCGCGCCCCCCGGGGCCGGGTAGCCGCCGGGCGGCAGCCAGCGCGCGTAGTCGGCGGTGATCTGGGCGAAGAAGGCGGGCCGCAGCTCCGGCGCGATCCGCTGCCCGTTGCCGAGCACGGTCAGGTAGTGCCAGATCATCCGCTCGAAGACCGCCGGGCGCAGGTCGTCGACCACCGACCCCCAGGAGTCCATCAGCCGGAACACCCGGTGCCACTGGTGGAAGACCTCGAAGTGCCGGTCGCCCCGCGTCCTGGTGATCGCGCCGGACCGCCGCTGGCGGTAGTTGACGCACACCCGGTCCAGCACGCCGATCCGCTCGGCGGCCATCAGCACGGGGTAGCTGAACGAGACGTCCTCGTACCAGCCGGGGGCGAAGCGCAGCCCCAGGTCGCCCAGGAACTGCCGACGGACCACACGGTTCCAGGCGGTGTGCAGCACCCGCAGCGTCTCGGGCCGGTCCCGCAGCCGGAAGGTGCCCTCGCCGGGTGGCTCGGGGAACACCTCCGCCATGGCGCTGCGGGTGACGGCGTTGTTCCAGTGGGTCCGGACGTGGTCGACCAGGAGCACGTCGGGGCGGGTGGCGCGGAGGCGCTCGGCCACCTCCACCAGGCATTCCGGGGCGAGCCAGTCGTCGCCGTCGACGAACCAGACGTACTCGCCGACGGCCCGGTCCAGCCCGACGTTGCGGGCCGGACCGAGCCCGACGTTCTCCGTCAGCCGGACGGCGTGCATCCGCCGGTCGCGGGCGGCGTACTCGGCGAGGATCTCGCCGCTGTCGTCCGGCGAGCAGTCGTCGACGCCGATCACCTCGATGTCGGCGACGGGCTGGTCGAGGATGGAGTCCAGGCACTCGCGCAGGTAGCCCTGCACCCGGAAGGCCGGCACGACGAAACTGATCAGTGTCATCCGGCCGGCCCCTCCGTCAGCCCGGCGAGCGGCCTCCCGCACCGGCCAGGCCCACCGACGCCCGCGCGGCGCGGGCGGGCAGGACGACCCAGGCGAGGACGACACTCCCCACGAAAACCATGAGAAGGTACGTACCGAGTGTAGCCATCCCGATACCCGCAATTCCGACGATCGCCGCCAGGGCCAGCAGCACGGACCGCCCCTCCCACCCGAGCGTGAGACCGTGCAGCGGCGGCGCGGACTGCCGCTTCTCCAGCCGGGCGGTCAGGTCGTAGTGGTGCAGGGTCAGCACGAAGACGTACCCGAAGACCAGCCACGGCGGCACGTCGCCGACCACCCCGACCGCGATGGCGAAGAGGTACTCCCCCGCCCGCAGCGCGGCCGGCACCAGCCAGTCCAGCGGCCCGTTGTGCGCCGCGCCCGCCCCGAGGCCGCCGACCAGGAGCACCAGCAGCGCGACCGGCACCGCCCAGCCCAGGCCCGCCTTGGTGCCGTCCCGGGTGAGCAGGGCCGCCACCAGCAGCGCCGCCGGCCCCAGCGCCGCGACGACCGCCAGCGTCAGCGGGCCCATCGGGCGGACCACCGGCAGCCGGCGGGCCAGCGGCCCGTCGTCGCGGTGCAGGGTGGCGTCGACCGTGTCCAGCACCGGCACCCACATCCACCGCGCGCGCAGCGTACGCAGCGCCCCGGTGTACGCGAACGCCAGCACCCCCCACGCCAGCACCGCGTAGAGGCTGACCAGCGGGCCGAACAGCGCCACGGTCAGCGCGATCAGCGCCCACCGCTCCCCGATCGGGAAGACCACCGTCCGCTTGAGCCAGTACGACACCGACCCCGTGTCGGCCTGCACCCGGTTCGAGGCGGCGTTCAGCTTGTCGCCGATGCCGCCGGAGGTGCCGACGGCCTTCGGGCGGCGCGCCGCCTCGTCGTGCAGCACGCCGTACCACGTGTCCGTCATGTGCCGGACGGTCTGCAGCGTCATCGCGGCGATCGCCAGCGCCCAGCCGTACCGGAACCCGGCCTGGGTGGCCCCGTAGCCGAGGCCGGCGTAGACCACGTACTCCTTCGCGCGGTCGGCCATCGTGTCCAGCCAGCCGCCCCAGGCGCTGAAGTGCCGCGTGTAGCGGGCGAGTTGGCCGTCCACGCAGTCGAGCACGAAGCCGAGGTAGAGCAGCACCGCCCCGGCGACCAGCGCCGGCCGGCCGCCGACGCCGAACAGCACGGCGGCGGCCACCGCGAAGGCCACCGAGATCATCGTGACGGCCGTCGGGCCGAGCCCGAGCCGGGCGGACGCCTTCGTGACGTACGGGGACCAGGTGCTGACGAAGAAGGTGGTGAAGAAGTCGTCCCGCTCCTTCACCGAGAGCCGCAGTTCCGCCCGGTCCTCGTCGACGGCGGCCACGGCCGCCTCCGCGGCGGCCAGCCCCGCCGGGTCGGTCACCCGGTGCGCGACGAGCAGGCGTACGCGATGGGCGAAGGTCAGCGCGCCGAGCCCCGCGAGGCCGGCGAAGAGCCGGTCCACGGCGGCCCCGGCCGGCGGCGGCGCGGCGGCCGACGGCGCGCCGGCCGGCAGCACGCCGGCGGCGGCCGCGCGCGCGGCGGCGGCGAGCGACGGCAGGTCGGCGACGCCGACCCGCAGCGCGCCGCCGAAGATCCCGGTGGCGTCGCCGTTCAGCGTCTCCGGCGGCCCGGCCTCGACGACCTGGCCGCGCTCCTCGCGCACGGCGGTGCGCCCGTCGCCGGGCGGGTCGGTGAGCACCAGCGCCACCGTCGGCCCGACCGGACTGGTCGCCAGATGCCGCAGGACGGCGGTGTGCGCGACCAGGTCGGCGCCGGTGACCAGCACCGGGCCGGTGGCCACGTCCACGAGGGCGGCCAGCTCGTCCAGGTCGGCGACGCGGCGCACCTCGTCCGCCCCGGCGGCGCGGAGCTGGGCGGCGAGGCGGTCGGCGAGGGGTTCGCCCGCGCGGGTGGGGAGGCTCGCGGCCGGGGCGTCGGCGGCGAGCACGATCGCGAGCGTCACCGCGGGACCGCGGTGTGGTACGCGTCGAGCGCCTCGGCGATCGTGCCGTCGACGCTCAGCCGGCCCCCGTCGAGGTAGAGCCCCCGACGGCAGAACCGGGTCAGGTCCTTTTCGTTGTGTGACACCAGCACCAGAGTGCGCCCCTCCCCGAGCAGACGGTCGATCGTCGCATAACACTTCTTGCGGAACTCCGCGTCCCCGACGGCGGTCACCTCGTCCATGAGCAGGATCGGGTGCGGCAGGTGCGAGATGATCGCGAAGCCGAGCCGGACCTTCATGCCGGACGAGTAGTGCCGCACCGAGGTGTCGATGGCCCGCTCCACCTGTTCGCCGGCGAACGAGACGATGTCGTCGAAGTGCCGCCGCAGATAGCCCGACGACAGCCCGTGCAGGCCGCCGACCAGGTAGAGGTTCTCCCGCCCGGTCAGGTCGTTGGAGAAGCCGGCGGAGAGCTCCAGCAGCGGCGCCACGTCCCCCCGCACCCGGATCCGCCCCTCGTCGGGGATCAGCACCCCGGCGATCAGCCGCAGCAGCGTGCTCTTGCCGGTGCCGTTGCGGCCGATCACTCCGACGGTCTCGCCGGCCGCCACCGAGAACGACACGTCCCGCAGCGGCCAGAACTGGCCGGCGGACGCGCCGCGCGTGCCCCGGTGGATGAACAGCTCGCGCAGCCGCAGCTGCCGCCGCCGGTTGCGGACGAACCGGATGCCGAGCCCCTCCGCCTCGATGATCGGGTCGGCCATCGTCACAGTTCCTTGAGCACGGCGGGTTCGAGCCGGCGGAACGACCACCAGCCGGCGGCCAGCACCAGCAGGCTGACGCCGACGGTGGTGGCGAGCAGCCGGGCGTCCGGAAACTCGTCCGGGTACCAGACCGCGTGGTGCAGCTGGAAGATGCCGACCAGCGGGTTCAGCTCGTACGCGACCTTCAGCCAGCCCGGCAGGTCGGCGCCCCGCACGAGGCTCAGCGGGTAGATGATCGGCGTCGCGTAGAAGAGCACCCGGATGACCAGCCGCATGAACCGCTCGACGTCGCGCATCAGCACGTTGACCGCCGAGAGCAGCAGTGCCAGCCCGACCAGCAGGACGGCCTGCACCGCCACCGCCAGCGGCAGCGCGAGCAGCGACCAGCCCAGGTCGATCCCGCCGGACGCGGCGTACCCGACGGCGACGGCGACCAGGATCGGCAGGCCGGCGGCGTACTCGGCGAAGCGGCCGGCGACCCGGCCGATCGGGAAGACCTGCCGGGGCACGTTCATCGTCGTGATCAGCCGCGACTGGCCGGTCAGCGCGTTGGTCGCCTCGCTCAGCGCCGAGCTGGTCCACATCCAGGCGAAGATCCCGGTGATCAGGAACAATGGGTACGAGCCGGCCGCGTCACCGAGGTGTCGGGTGGTGTCCCGGGAGTAGAGGACGCCGAAGACGAACCAGTAGATGGCCCCCATGCCGAGGGGCTCGATCAGCGACCAGAGGTAGCCGAGCACGGACTGCTGGTACTTCACCGCCAGGTCGCGCCGGACGAGGATGCGCAGGGAGTTGCGGTGCGACCACAACGCCGCGACGCCAGAGGTCACCGCCGCCTCCCGCCTCACCGGACGGACGACAGGTTAGCAGTCAGTGAACGAACGCCCCCTCAGCACTCGATCACGTTGACGGCCAGGCCGCCGCGCGCCGTCTCCTTGTACTTCACCTTCATGTCCGCGCCGGTCTCGCGCATGGTCTTGATGACCTTGTCGAGCGATACGTGGTGCACCCCGTCGCCGCGCAGCGCCAGCCGGGCGGCCGTGATCGCCTTGATGCTAGCCACCGCGTTCCGCTCGATGCAGGGGATCTGCACCAGGCCACCGACCGGGTCGCAGGTGAGCCCGAGGTTGTGCTCCATGCCGATCTCGGCGGCGTTCTCCACCTGCTCCGGGGTGCCGCCGAGCGCCTCGGCCAGCCCGGCGGCGGCCATCGAGCAGGCCGAGCCCACCTCGCCCTGGCAGCCCACCTCCGCGCCGGAGATCGACGCGTTCTCCTTGAACAGCACGCCGATCGCGCCCGCCGCCAGCAGGAACCGGACCACCCCCTCGTCGGAGGCGCCCGGCACGAACCGGGTGTAGTAGTGCAGCACCGCCGGGATGATCCCGGCCGCCCCGTTGGTCGGCGCGGTGACGACCCGGCCGCCGGCCGCGTTCTCCTCGTTGACGGCGAGGGCGAAGAGGGTCACCCAGTCCATCGCCCGCAGCGGGTCGGTGGGGTCGGACTCCGTCGCCAGGCTGCGGCGCAGCTCGGCGGCGCGGCGGCGGACCTTCAGCCCGCCGGGCAGCACCCCGTCCCGCGAGCAGCCCCGCTCGACGCACTCCCGCATCACCCGCCAGATCTCCAGCAGGCCGGTGCGCACCTCGCCCTCGCTGCGCCAGGACAGCTCGTTGGCGAGCATCACCTCGCTGATCGACAGCCCGGTCGACGCGGTCACGTCGAGCAGTTGCGCGCCGGTGAGGAACGGGTGCCGCACGCGCGTCGCGTCCGGCTTGATCCGGTCCGCCCCGGCCGCCGCCTCGTCGACCACGAACCCGCCACCGACCGAGTAGTACGTCCGCACGCGCAGCTCCGCGCCCCGCTCGTCGTACGCGACGAAGGTCATCCCGTTCGGGTGGTACGGCAGCGACCGGCGCCGGTGCAGCACCAGGTCCCGGTCCGGGTCGAAGCCGATCTCGTGCGCGTCGAGCAGGCTCAGCCGGCGCTCTGCCCTGATCCGGCTGATCCGCGCGTCGACGGTGTCGGTGTCGACCGTCTCCGGCGCCTCGCCGGCCAGCCCGAGCAGCACCGCGCGGTCGCTGCCGTGGCCGTGACCGGTGGCGCCGAGCGAGCCGAAGAGTTCCGCCTGCACCCGGACGGTGCCGGTCAGCAGCCCGTCGGCCTTCAGCCCGGCGACGAACGTGCGGGCGGCCCGCATCGGCCCCACCGTGTGCGAGCTGGACGGCCCGATGCCGACGCTGAAGAGGTCGAAAACGCTGATCATGCTGCACTTCCTCGCCGTCGTACCCCTCGCGGGGTCCGGCCCGGTCGTGGCCGGCCCGGGACCCGGGCGGCCGTCGGCACCCGGACGTGCGGGTGCCCGACCGGCGAGCCTACCCGCCCAGCTCACCGGCTGCCCGGCGCGTCGCCCCCGATCGTCGGCATCCGGAAAGCCGGCGCCGCGCGGGGACTGCCGCGAGGCCCCCGTGGGTCGTCGATCCGGACGGGTGCCCGTGGCACCCGTCCACGCGGCGCGTCGCGCGGACGGCTCCCGGGTAACCACCTACGGGGACGCGGGCGGCCGATCCTCCCTGGGGCCGAGGGCGTGGTGGGCGGCCGTTCCTACCGTTGGGGAAGACGCGGCGAACGCCGCAGAGTGGGAGTACGACGATGAGTCGCAAACTGGTCCGCCCCCGTCAGGGACGCATGATCGCCGGTGTCTGCGCCGGTCTGGCCCAACGTTTCGGCAGGTCGGCGGGGTTCGTCCGGCTGCTGTTCCTGCTGTCGCTGCTGCTGCCCGGCACCCAGGTGATCTTCTACCTGGTGCTCTGGGTCCTGATGCCGAACGAGGACCGCATCCGGTGACGTGAGGTTTCCCGGTCGAGAAGGATGGCCGGCACCGTGGCGGCTGCCAGGACGGCGCCGATCCAGGTGACGGAGGTGATGCCTGCCCCGGCGTGGAATGCGGCTCCGGCGAGTACGGGGACGAGGCTGATGCCGAGTTGGAACGCGGACACGGTGGTGGCCCCGGCGAGGGTTGGCGCCTGCGACGCGATCGTGAACACGCGGCCGTAGATGGCAGGGTTGAGCACGAATCCAGCGACCCCGAGAAGCAGGACGAGGGGGACGACGGCCAGCGCGTGCTGGGCGAGGCCCGCGAGCAGGACGGAACTGGTCAGAATTCCGATCGCCCCGATCAGGAGCGTATGTGACGGCCTCCGGTCGGCGATCCTGCCGCCGATGGACAGACCGACGAAGGCGCCGGCGCCGAACAACGTGAGGATCGCGGGAATCCAGACCCGCGGGACGCCGGTGATGTCGGTCAGGAACGCCGCGAGGTAGTTGAACGAGATCATGTAGGCGGCGGTGCTCAGAACGGTGGCGGCGTAGACGACCCACAGTTGTGGTTGCCGCATGGTGCGAAGCTCCCGCCGCACACTGGGCTTCACGTTCGCGCTCGTCGCGGGCAGCGCGAGGAGAGTCAGGATCGCCCCGGCCACGGTGAGGGCGGCCACGCCCCAGAATCCGCCCCGCCATCCCGTGAAGTAGCTCAGCATCGCCCCGGCCGGGCCGCCGGCGACCATCGCGAGGCTGAGCCCGCTGACGACCACTCCGGAGGCGCGTGCGGTGCGGTCGGGCGTGACGAGGCTGATCGCGGTGACCGCTGCGACCGCCCAGAACCCCGCGTAGGCGAGGCCGCAGATGAAGCGGGTGGCCAGCAGGAGGGTGTAATTCTGGGTGAGAAGGCCGACCGCGACGGAGGCGGCGAAGAGGGCCTGGGTGGTCACCAGCGTGGCCCGTCGCGGCCAGCGAAGGGTAATGATCGCCAAGGGCGGGCCGCCGATGACGACACCGATGGCGAACGCCGAGATCAATGCACCGGCCGAGGACAACGTGATCGAAAGGTCGTCCGCGATCGCCGGCAGGACGCCGGCAAGCAGGAACTCGGCGCTGCCCATCGCGAACATGCTGATCGCGAGCAGGTAGACGCCGAGCGGCAGCCGCCCGCGAGAGACGGGCACCTGTCGGGCGGTTTCGACGCTCACCGTCATCACCGCCGTCCCGCAACGGTGGTGGTGACCTCGCCGGGCTGTCCGGCGCGGCGGTGGCGCTCGGCGAACGTCTGGTCGGTGTTCATGGGGCCCGTGGCAGGTGTGGGCATGTGTGGGATCCCCTTGTCCGCGTGGAAGGGTCAGGTCGGGCGCGCCGCGGCGCGGGCGGTGGGCTACCGGCTGGCGGTCATGGCACCGCGCTGTTCGACGGCGCGGTCGACGTCCTCGTCCAGCAGGTCCGTGTTGATGGCGAACGCCGCGGTCGACCCCATGCCCGCGGCGGCGATGACCTGCGCGCGCGGGTCGATGACGTTGCCGGCGGCCCAGACGCCGGGGACGCTGGTACGGCCGGTACGGTCGGTGGCGACCCGGCCGTTGTCGTCCACGACGCAGCCCAACTGGGTCAGCAGCTCGTCGCGTGGGACCATGCGGGGAAAGACGAAGGCGGCGGCGCGGGGGACGACGAGGCCGTCGGTGGTTTCGATGCCGTGCAGCCGGTCCCCGTCGACGACGAGCTGCTTGATCTCGCCCTCGACCATGCGCAGGTCGCGCGCCTCCAGCCGTTCCCGGTCCTGAGGCGTCACGTCCAGCGTGTGCGGGAAGAAGACGACATCGTCGCTCCACTGCCGCAGCAGCAGGGCCTGGTGCACCGCCCCCGGGTGGGTGCCAAGGACGGCGAGGGGCCGGTCGCGCACTTCGTAGGCGTGGCAGTACGGGCAGTGGAGCACGTCCTTGCCCCACCGCTCGCGCAGGCCGGGAATGTCGGGCAGCTCGTCCCGCAGCCCCGTTGCGACCAGGACGCGGCGGGCTTTGAGCACCGGCCCGCCCACCATGCGGACGTAGTAGCCGTGGTCGATCTGATCCACCCGCCCCTGGATGAGCCGGACGCCGTACCGGGCGATCTCGGCGCGGCCGAGTTCCAGCAGGGCCGCGGGGGGCAGGCCGTCGCGGGACAGGAAGCCGTGCATGTGCGAGGCGGGGGCGTTGCGCGGCTCCCCGGCGTCGATCACGGCGACCTCGCGGCGGGCGCGCCCGAGAAGCAGGGCCGCGTTCAGGCCGGCCGCCGCGCCGCCGACAACCACCACGTCGTAGACCCCGTCGGCGGCGGCACGCCGCTCGTCGAACTGCTCGTTCCTTACCTTGATCATGATGATCACCTCCGGGCTCGATGGTGCGCACCCGGCCCCGAACTGACAACTTCTGTTGCCATTTCTGGAACGCGCGAGGTGGAATGGGGCATGGACAAGGACACCCCGATCGCCGCGGCGCTGGCCCAGGTCGGCTCTCGCCTCAAACGCATCCGCACCCACCGCAACGTGACCCTGTCCGCGCTGGCCGAGGCCACCGGCATCTCCAAGAGCACCCTGTCGCGGCTGGAGTCGGGCCAGCGCCGCCCGAGCCTGGAGCTGCTACTGCCCATCTCCCAGGCCCATCAGGTGCCACTGGACGAGTTGGTCGGGGCGCCGGAGGTCGGCGATCCGCGGATCCGTCACACGCCCCGCGTCCGCAACGGCCGCACGGTGGTCCCCCTGACCACCCAGCCGGGGCCCCTGCAAGCCTGGAAGTCGGTCATTCCGGCCGAGCAGAACCGGCCCGAGCTGTGCACGCACGACGGCTACGAGTGGCTGTACGTCCTGTCCGGGCGCCTGCGGCTCGTCGTCGCCAACCACGACCTGGTCATGGAGCCGGGTGAGGCGGCCGAATTCGACACCCGCCTGCCGCACTGGTTCGGCAGCACGGGCGAATCACCCGTGGAGGTCCTCAACCTGTTCGGCCGCCAGGGGGAACGCATGCACGTACGCGCCAGGCCCCGCTCCCGCAACTCCGACGGGGAAGACTCCCCTGACGGTCACGGGGCGGTGTAGGTGACCGTCACCTTCTCGTAGCCGAGGGAGCGGAGCAGACCCTCCAGCATCTTGCGGGTGTTCTCCTCGGCCCGCTGGGTGAGGCCGCTGTCCCGGGCGGCGGTGGTGATCCGCTCCTCGGCGAGCTGGTAGACCTGCTGCTGGCGGTTGGGATCGCCGTCCACCAGCTCGCCGATCCGGTTGAGCAGCCCGCGCTCCTCGGCGAAGACGTAGCTCTTCTCCAGGTCGAGGTTGGTCTTGCCGAGCTGCGGCGCCGGCAGCCTGATCTCCACCGACTTGCCGTCGGCCGACTCGACCACCGCGCCCTCGGAGATCTTGGCGAAGTCCACGTACGCCTCGACGCTGCCCGCCCCCACGAAGAGGGTGCGCTGGTTGAGCAGCCAGTCGGGCACGTTGCGCCGGTCGTTCTGGAGGTCCACGACCACCTGGAAGTTGCCCTCGGCGGCGACGTAGCGGCTGAGATCCTGGATCGACTTGAGCAGCGGCGGCTGACTGCGGTCGGTCTGCTCCTTGGCGAACGGGTTGCGGAAGTCCGGCAGGATGCCCGTGGCCTGCACGCCGAGCAGCACCACCACCGCCAGGGCCGCCGCGCCGAGCACCCCGAGCAGGCCGCGGGCCGGCCCGCCGGCCGGCGTCGGCGCGCCCGGCGCGGGCTCGGGTGCGACGTCCGTCCGGGCCTTGAGCTCCTCGCCGGTCGGGTAGCCCGGGAACTCCCTGGTGGGCTCGTTGATGTCACCGTCGCGGGCCATGGCCCTCACCGTCCTCGTCAGACACGTCGTCTGTCATGACGGTAAGGCCCCGGTACGACAGGCGCTCGCCGAGCGGCGCGACCGGCTGCCGGCGCCTCGCGGGAGCCGGCGTGGACACCGGTCGGGCGGGCGGGAACCGCAGGTCAGGCGAAGGCCGACAGCCCGGTCAGCCGCTGCCCGATGACCAGTTGGTGGATCTCCGACGTGCCCTCGTAGGTGAGCACGCTCTCCAGGTTGTTGGCGTGCCGCATGACCGGGTACTCCCCCGAGACGCCGTTCGCGCCGAGGATGGTGCGGCACTGCCGGGCGATGGCCAGCGCCTCCCGGACGTTGTTGAGCTTGCCCACGCTCACCTGCTCGGGGCGCAGCCGCCCGGCGTCGGCGAGTCGCCCCAGGTGCAGCGCCAGCAGCGCGCCCTTGTTCAGCTCGACGGCCATGTCGGCGAGCTTGGCCTGGGTGAGCTGGAAGCCGGCCAGCGGCCGACCGAACTGGGTGCGCGTGGTGGCGTACTCCAGGGCGGTCTCCAGGCAGTCGCGGGCCGCGCCGAGGGCGCCCCAGACGATGCCGTGCCGGGCCTCGGTCAGGCAGCTCAGCGGCGCCTTGAGCCCGACCGCCTCGGGCAGTCGGGCGTCCGCCGGGAGCCGCACGTCGTCGAGCACGACCTCCCCGGTGACGGAGGCGCGCAGCGACATCTTGTGCCGGATCTCCCGCGCCGTCACCCCGGGCGTGTCCATCGGTACGGCGAATCCGCGCACGCCGTCGTCGGTGCGCGCCCAGATCACCGCGACGTCGGCGATCGGCGCGTTGGTGATCCACATCTTGGCGCCGGTCAGCACCCAGTCGTCGCCGTCGCGGCGGGCCCGGGTGGTCATCGACGCCGGGTCGGAGCCGTGGTCGGGCTCGGTCAGGCCGAAGCAGCCGATCGCCTCGCCGGTCGCCATCGACGGCAGCCAGCGCTGCTTCTGCTCCTCGCTGCCGTAGCGCCAGATGGCGTACATGGCCAGCGAGCCCTGCACCGAGACCAGGGAGCGGACGCCGGAGTCACCGGCCTCCAGCTCCAGGCAGGCCAGTCCGTACGCGACGGCCGACGCGCCGGCGCAGCCGTAGCCCGTCAGGTGCATGCCGAGCAGGCCGAGCTTGCCGAACTCGACGGCCAGCTCCCGGGCGGGCACCCGGCCCTCCTCGTACCAGCCGGCGACGTGCGGGCGGACCCGGTCGTCGACGAGCTGGCGCACGACGGCGCGGATCTGCCGCTCCTCCTCGGTGAGCGAGGAGTCCAGGTCGAGCAGGTCGGTACGGCTCATGGCAGCCACCTTAACGAAGCCTCAGGCCCAGGGGTCGGACGAGGCGCGGGCATCACGAGGCGCGGGCGTCGGACGCGGCGCGGACGACGCGAGCCCTCGTCACTCGATCGGCTCGGAGAGGACGAGCACCCGGGCGTGGATCTGGTTGCGCTGCTGGAGCGCCGCGCGCAGCGCGCGGTGCAGCCCGTCCTCCAGGTAGAGCCCGCCGTTCCACTGCACCACGTGGGGAAAGAGGTCGCCGTAGAAGGTCGAGTCCTCGGCGAGGAGCTTATCCAGCGCCAGCTCGCGCTTGGTGGTGATCAACTGGTCCAGGCGCAGGGGCCGCGGCGGGATCTCCGCCCACTGCTTGAGCGTCAGGTTGTGCTCCGGGTAGGGACGCCCGTCCCGGACCGCTCTGAAGATCACGACGGCACGCTCCCCTCCCCCTAGGCCCGGCCGACCCACGCGGGGCCGGGTCGCGGTGTGGCACCGCGACCCGCGGTGCCGATGACCGTGCCAGCGTAGCGGGCTGCGGCACCCCGCGTTCTGCTCCCTGATGTCAGTTTCACTACCCACCGTCCGGTTCTCAACCGGGCGAAACGCCCGGAGCCGGTCAGCTCCACCGCCCGCGCCGGATCACCTCGTCCACCGGACGCCGCCCCCGGCGCAGCGACGGTGACCTGTGGTCCGGCGCCCGGTAACCCACGGTCACCGCCCCGATCGGCTCGTACTCGTCCGGCACGCCGAACGCCTCGCGGTAGGCGTCGAGGCGCTGCGGCGGGATGCCGAAGAAGCACGCCCCCAGCCCCTCGTCCACGGCGGTCAGCAGCATCAGCAGGGCGGCGAAACCGGTGTCGACGTACCAGTAGGGCACCGGCCAGCGCTCCGCCGAGCGATCCGCCCAGCCCTTGTCCGGCTCCGCGTACCGCTCCAGGTAGGCCGAGCGGTTCGCGTGCGGCACGACGATCAGCGGGGCCCGCCGCATGCCGGCCAGCCAGCGCTCCCGGCCGCCCCCGCCGGGGGTGGCCGCCGCCCAGAACCGGTCCCGGTCCGCCGGCTCCTCCAGCACCAGGAACCCCCACCCCTGGGCGAAGCCGGCCGACGGCGCGTGGACCGCGTGGTCGAGCAGCCGCTCCACCACGTCGGGCGGCACGGGACGGTCCGGGTCGTAGTTGCGGACCATCCGGCGCCGCCGGACCACCTCGCTGAACTCCATGCGCTCCCCCGCTCAGACCCCGGGCCGTACGCCCCAGACACCCCGCCACGTCGCGCCCGGCTTCAGGGTGATCACGTCCCGGCCGGAGCGGAACGCGTCCGGCGGGCAGGTCATCGGCTCCACCGCGACGGAACGGCGGCACCGCTGCCCGGGAAGCGCGTCGCCGGTGAACACCTGCCACCAGCCGAACTCCCGGTCGGCCCAGATCCGTACGCCCGCCGAGCCGTCCGGGGCGGACAGGGTGACCGTCGAGCCGCCGTCGTCGTCGCGGATCACGTCGCCGAAGGTGAGGTCCAGCCGGGCGCGGCCGATCCGTCGGGGGCTGGTCCAGTCGTACTCGGTGCCGGCGACCTCGCTGGCACCGATCGGCAGCAGCCGGGAGTCCACCTGCAACCGCCTCCGGGCCGGCAGCCGCATCGACAGGTCGTCCACCGCCACCCCGGGCACGCGCAGGTACGGGTGCACGGCGAAGCCGAACGGCGCCGGCTCGGCGCCGAGGTTGGTCGCCTCGTGCTCGGCGCGCAGCCCGTCCGGGCCGACGCTCCACCGGGTGCGCAACCGCAGGGGCCACGGGTAGCCGGGCTGCGGCGGCAGGTCGTAGCCGACGGTCACCGCGTCGGGCGACCGGTCCAGCAGCCGCCACGGCACCCAACTGACCAGCCCGTGGATGGCCACACCCCGGTCCGGCTCGCTGAGCGTGAGCTGCAACAACCGGTCGCCGAAGGTGTAGCGACCGTCGCGGATCCGGTTCGGCCACGGGGCCAGCACCTGCCCGGCGCAGCCGGGGCACATCTCGTCGGCGTCGTACCCGTCGAGGTGGTCGACCCCGTCGTGCCGGTACGTCCGCACCCCGCCGCCCACCTCCACGATGACGGCCTCGTGGCCGGCGCCGGAAATGGCCCACTGTGCGCCCGAAGGCGACCGCTGGTCGGGGATGTCCATGCGGGCGACCCTAGCGGTTCGCGCCGTGCGGTCGCTCGCCCCGACCCGGCCGGTCAGCCCCGACCGCCGCCGGAGGCGGACGCCGCCCGGTAACGCAGCAACGCCGGGAACGCCACCGCGAGCAGCACCGCCAGCGCCGCCGAGATCAGCCCACCGCTGACCCAGGCGACCCCGCCGCCGAACCCGGCCGCGACCGCCCCGGCCCGCAGGTCACCGAGGCGCGGACCGCCCGCGATGACCACCGTGTTGACGCCCATGAGCCGGCCGCGCATCCGGTCCGGCGCGTAGACCAGCAGCATCGACTGCCGCAGCACCGCGCTGACCAGGTCGGCCGCCCCGGCCACCGCGAGCAGCAGCACCATCAGCCAGAGCTGGCCGGCGAGCCCGGCCGCCGCCACGGCGAGGCCCCAGGCGACCACGGCCGCCACCAGCGCCAGGCCCTGCCGGCGCAGCCGGCCGATCCAGCCGGAGCTGAGCCCGCCGAGCATCGCGCCGAGCGCGATCGCGCTGTAGAGCCAGCCGACGGCCGCCCCGCCGCCGAACCGCTCCTCGGCGATCTCGGGGAAGAGCGCGCGGGGCATGGCCAGCACCATCGCGATCAGGTCGATGGCGAAGGAGAGCAGCAGCACCGGCGTGGTGGACAGGTAGCGCAGCCCGTCGACGATGCTGGCCAGCCCGGCCCGCCGGGGGGTGTCGCCCCCGTCCGGGTCCGGCTCGGGCGGCATCGCCGGCAGCCGGAAGGTGGCCCAGACGGCGACGGTGAACAGCACGGCGTCGAGCGCGTACGCGATCGGCAGGCCGACCCCGGTGTCCCAGCGGGCGAAGATCAGGCCCGCGGCCAGCGGCCCGAAGACCGCCGCCGCGGTGTAGGTGGTGAAGTTCAGCGTGCTCGCCGCCGGCACCAGGCCCAGCGGCACCAGCCGGGGCAGGATCGCGTTGCGGGTGGGCGAGCTGATCGCGAAGGCGATCGACTGCACCGCCACCAGCACCAGCAGCAGCAGCGGGCTGCCGACCCCGAGCAGTGCCTGCGCCAGCAGGCCGAGCGTCGACGCCCACAGCACCGCCGAGGTGGCCAGCAGCACCCTGCGCCGGTCGCGTGCGTCGGCCACCGCGCCGCCCCAGAGCCCGAAGACCAGCAGCGGTACGAACGCCGCGATGCCGATCAGCCCGACCCAGAGCGAGTCCTCGGTCAGCGCGTACATCTCCACCGGCACGGCCACCGCGGTGAACTGCATGCCGAACATCGCGATGCCGTTGCCCAGCCACATCCGCCGGTACGCCGGCACGGCCAGCGGGCGCAGGTCGATCGCGAACCGGCGCAGCCCGCGCGGCCGGGGTTCCCTGAGCTGGGTCACGGACCCAGCCGCTCGACGATCCACTCCCCGGCCCCGGCACGCCGGAACCGCAGCCGGTCGTGCAGCCGGCTGGCCCGGCCCTGCCAGAACTCCACGGACTCCGGCCGCACCCGCAGCCCGCCCCAGTGCGGCGGCGCCGGGATCGGCTCGACCTCGGCGAACCGCTCCGCCGCCGCCCGGTACGCCGCGTCCAGTGCCGCCCGGTCGGGGACCACCCGGGACTGCGTGCTGGCCCAGGCGCCGAGCTGGGAGCCGCGCGGCCGGCTGGCGAAGTACGCCTCGGTCTCCGCCCGGTCGACCCGCTCCACCCGGCCGGCGACCACCACCTGCCGCTGCATCGGGAACCACGGGAACACCAGACTCGCGTACGGGTTGGCGGCCGCCTCGGCACCCTTGCGGGAGCCGTAGTTGGTGAAGAAGACGAAGCCCTCCGGGTCGTACCCCTTGAGCAGCACCGTCCGCGCGCTCGGCCGGCCGGCGGCGTCGGCGGTGCCGACCACCATCGCGTTCGGTTCGGGCAGCCCGGCGGCGACCGCGTCGGCGAACCAGCGGTCGAACTGGGTGTGCCAGTCGGCGGCCAGGTCCGCCTCGGAAAGGCCCAGGTCCGCGGCGTACTCGTTACGCATCGCGGCCGGAGTCACTGTGTCGCCCGTCACTTTCTCTCCCCTCCCCGTCGACCCGGCCCGCGCCCTCCGAGCAGGCCAGGCCGCACCGCCCAGTGTCGCCGACGCGTCCGGGCCGTCCCGGGCGGGGGATGTCGCGTGCAGCACAGTCGCAGCGGGTCGCGGATCCGGTACCCAGCAGGCAAGATGTCACGAACACATCCCTGATGAGGGTCGCCTGGGGCACTCGGCCGGCTGGCCGGTGAGGGCTGGCCGGGCGCACCGAGCAGACCCAGGAGAGATGACATGGCCGATTTCAAACCCGGGCTGGAGGGCGTCGTAGCCTTCGAGACCGAGATCGCCGAACCCGACCGCGAAGGCGGCGCGCTGCGCTATCGCGGGGTCGACATCGAGGATCTGATCGGCCAGGTCTCCTTCGGCAACGTGTGGGCGCTGCTCGTCGACGGGCGGTTCGGCCCCGGCCTGCCGCCGGCGGAGCCGTTCCCGGTGCCGGTGCACTCCGGCGACATCCGGGTGGACGTGCAGTCCGCGGTCGCGATGCTCGCCCCCTACTGGGGCCTCGACCAGCTCCTCGACATCTCCGACGAGCAGGCCCGCGAGGACCTCGCCCGGGTGTCGGTCACCGCGCTGTCCTTCGTCGCCCAGTCCGCCCGCGGCCTCGGCCTGCCGGCGGTGCCGCAGAAGGAGATCGACAAGGCGTCCACCATCGTCGAGCGGTTCATGAAGCGCTGGCGCGGCGAGCCGGACCCGCGGCACGTCAAGGCCGTCGACGCCTACTTCATCTCGGCCGCCGAGCACGGCCTGAACGCCTCCACCTTCACCGCCCGGATCGTCGCCTCCACCGGCGCCGACGCCGCGGCCTGTATCTCCTCCGGCATCGGCGCCCTCTCCGGCCCGCTGCACGGCGGCGCCCCCTCCCGCGTGCTCAGCATGCTGGAGGCGGTCGAGCGCAGCGGCGACGCCGAGGGCTACGTGAAGGGCGTCCTCGACCGGGGCGAGCGGCTGATGGGCTTCGGCCACCGGGTCTACCGGGCCGAGGACCCGCGCGCCCGGGTGCTCCGCCGCACCGCCAAGGAGCTGGGCGCGCCGCGCTTCGAGATCGCCGAGGCGCTGGAGAAGGCCGCGCTGGCCGAGCTGCAGGCCCGTCGCCCGGACCGGGTGCTCGCCACCAACGTCGAGTTCTGGTCGGCCGTCGTGCTCGACTTCGCCGAGGTGCCGGCGCACATGTTCACCTCGATGTTCACCTGCGCCCGGATGGGCGGCTGGAGCGCGCACATCCTGGAGCAGAAGAAGCTCCAGCGGCTGGTCCGCCCGTCGGCCCGCTACGTCGGCCCGGGCAGCCGCAAGCCCAGCGACGTCGAGGGCTGGGACGCCATCCCGCACGGCGTCTGACCGCGTACCTCCGAGGGGCCCCGTCCGCGCGGACGGGGCCCCTCGCGCATGCCCCGTTCCGCCTCATGGTCGGCAGGCCACGGCTGAGGTCGCATTTGTGGCGGATGACTCACGCCCGGGTGTGGGACCAGCGGCCGGATCGGCCGGCCCGGATGGGAGGATGAAGGCCGGCAGTGTCGCCGGACCGGGCCCGAATCCCGGCCGCCCCGCGCGCCCGCGCGCGTCCGCCGTCGATCCGCGCCCACCTGCAGACCGGGCCCGCCATCGCACATGCGGAAGGATCTCGACAACCGTGGCTGACGCACCGACCATCCGGATTCCCGACGACCTCAAGCCCGCCGACGGAAGGTTCGGCTGCGGGCCGTCCAAGGTCCGTCCGGCGGCGGTCTCCGCCCTCGCCGACGTGGCGACCAGCTACCTGGGCACGTCCCACCGGCAGAAGACGGTCCGCGACCAGGTCGCCCGGCTGCGCCGTGGCATCGCCGAGTTCTTCTCCCTGCCCGAGGGCTACGAGGTGGTGCTCGGCAACGGCGGCACCACCGCGTTCTGGGAGGTCGCGACGTTCGGCCTGGTCCGGGACCGGGCGCAGTTCGCCAGCTTCGGCGAGTTCGGCGCGAAGTTCGCCAAGTCCGTCAAGGACGCCCCCTTCCTCGGCGAGCCCACCATCCGCAAGTCGGAGGCCGGCACCGCCCCGAGCCTGGTGGCCGAGGCGGGGGTCGACGTCTACGCCACCCCGCACAACGAGACGTCGACCGGCGTCGCGGTGCCGATCAGCCGGGTGGCCGGCGCCGACCCGGGCTCGCTGCTGCTGGTCGACGCCACCTCCGGCGCCGGCGGGCTCGACGTCAACGTCGGCGAGACCGACGTCTACTACTTCGCCCCGCAGAAGTGCTTCGGCTCCGACGGGGGTCTCTGGCTGGCCCTGATGTCCCCGGCCGCCCTGGAGCGGGCCGGCGAGATCAAGGCGTCGGGCCGCTACATCCCGGCCTTCCTCGACCTGGTCACCGCGATCGACAACTCGCGGCTGGAGCAGACCTACAACACCCCGGCCCTGGCCACCATCTTCCTGGCCGCCGAGCAGACCGACTGGATGAACGCGCAGGGTGGGCTGGCCTGGGCGGCCAAGCGCACGGCCGAGAGCGCCGCGATCGTCTACGGCTGGGCGGAGCGCTCCGAGGTGGCGACGCCGTTCGTGGCCGACCCGGCGCTGCGGTCCAACGTGGTCGCCACCATCGACTTCGCCGACGGGGTCGACGCCACCGCGATCGCCAAGGCGCTGCGCGCCAACGGCATCGTGGACACCGAGCCCTACCGGAAGCTGGGCCGCAACCAGCTGCGGGTCGCGCTCTTCCCGGCCGTCGAGCCGGCCGACGTCGAGGCGCTGACCGCGTCCATCGACTACGTGGTCGAGCGGCTCTAGGTCGCCGTCACGTTCGGTGGCCGCCGGCCCGTACGGCGGCCACCGAACGTGATCATCGCCGCAGCTCAGTCGCGACATGCGGGTGTCGCATCCCCCACCTCCGGGAAGATGCGCGTACGGTGGTGCGAGACGCCCGGGTGGCCGGCTCGTGGCGTGACGGCCAGCGAAGCGGGACGGAGGCAACGCTATGCGCCCAGTACGCTTCGTCGCCCTCTCCGAGGACGGCCAGGCCCTGGTGCTCGCCGACGAGGTCGGGCGACTGCTCGCCCTGCCCATCGACGAGCGCATCGCCGGCGCGCTGCACGCCGAGCCCGGCGCCCCGCCGCTCACGGTGGCCCCGACCGCCGCCGACCCGGTGCCCTCACTGTCCCCACGCGACATCCAGGCCCGAATCCGCTCCGGCGAGTCCGCCGAGGACGTCGCCCGGATCGCCGGCGTGCCGGTCGACCGGGTGCTGCGCTACGCCGGCCCGGTGCTCCAGGAGCGGGCCATGCTCGCCCAGCACGCCCGGCGCACCCGGCTCAAGGGCGCGGAGAAGCCGACCCCGCTCGCCGAGGTCGTCAACGGCCGGCTGGCCCAGCACGGGATCGACACCGAGAAGATCTCCTGGGACGCGTGGCGCCGCGACGACGGCACCTGGCGGATCGTCGCGACCTGGCCGTCGGGCAAGGCGACCGCGCAGGCGGTCTGGGATCTCGACAAGACCCGGCAGGCGGTCACCCCGCACGACGACATGGCGCAATACCTCTGCGCCGAGCGGCCCACCCCGATCCTCGGTCAGGAGCCGGCGCCGGAGCGGGGCGGTCACGCGCTGCCCGGCCCGTCGCGCGGCGAGCCGAGCCGGGGCGGGCACGGCCTGCCGGCGCCGGCCGAGCACAGCCGGCCGGGCCGCGACCCGATCCGGGCCGGGCGGGACGCCCTGCTCGCCTCCCTCGACCGTCCGCTCGGCTCGACCTCGGGCCGCGGGCTCGACCCGCGCTCCCCGGCCGCCCTGGCGGGGCAGGACGCGCCCCGGCAGCGGCCGGTCGGCGGCGGCGCGGCGGCGCTGCTCGGCGGCGGGCAGGGTTCCGCGTTCGACGACGACTCGGACGCGCCCAAGGAGGTGCCGGCCGTGCCGTCCCTGGCGGTGCTCCGGCCCCGCCGCACGGGCGCGCCGGCTGCCTCGGCCGCCGATTCGGCCGAGGCCGGGGGCAAGCCCCGCAAGCGCCTGCCGAGCTGGGACGACGTCCTCTTCGGCAGCGGGCCGGCGGCCCGCGAGTCCTCCTGACGCGTGGACTACGGCGGCGAGGGTTAGCCGGTGTCGACGCGAGGCCCACGAATTGCCGCCCGGGCGGGGTGGGCGGTTGGTGTAAAACAAACAGGGCCGCACCCCCCGGT
>NZ_JBFAVI010000085.1:0-26440 GCF_040679695.1 Micromonospora sp. NPDC052213 | reverse complement strand
CCTGCAGTCCGGCAACGAGGCGGCCAACCTGCTGGCCCGCCTCGGCGGCGGCCCGGACGGGATGGCCGGCGGCGTACGGGCGATGAACGAGGAGGCGCACCGGCTCGGCGCCCTGCAGACCCACGCGGTCACCCCGTCCGGCCTCGACGGGAAGGGCCAGTTCACCAGCGCGTACGACCTGGCGCTCATCGCCCGGGCCTGCTTCGCCGACCCCACCTTCCGCCGGTACGCGCTGACCGAGACCCACCGCATTCCCGCCCAGCCGGCGCAGCGGACCAAGGGCTTCGAGATCCAGAACGAGAACCAGCTCATCTACCGCTACCCCGGGGCGCTCGGCGGCAAGACGGGCTTCACCGACCTGGCCCGGCACACCTACGTCGGGGCGGCCCACCGGGGCGGCCGACGGCTGGTCGTCACGCTGCTCGGCGCCGAACCGCGGCCCGCGCGGGGCTGGGAGCAGGGCGCCGCGCTGCTCGACTGGGGCTTCTCGCTGCCCCGGGACTCCGCCGTCGGCCGGCTCGTCGAGCCGGGGGAGTTGGCCGCCTCGGCGGCCGCCACGCCGCCCGCGCTCGCCGCCACCGGCGAACCTCGTCCGGCCGCGGCCAGCGGCCCGCTGGAGGACGGGCTGCTCGGACGGTGGCCCGCGGCCGCGCTCGCGGTGGCCGTGCTCGGGCTGGCGGCGGTGGCGCTGCTCCGGCGGCGCCGGGTGGGGCGGCGCCGGACCCCCTGACCGCGGGCAGGACGTGCGTCGCCGCAGCACCAGATGTTCGTGGCCACCCACCTGCCGCAGGTCGCCGCGGGTGCGGAGCGGATCGACAACCGACGACGAGGTCCATAGACTCCGGTCGTTCTGGTGCCACACGTCCAGGGAGGATCCACGTGCCGAGCGAATCCCGACCGCACCCCGTCCCGCCGTCGATCGCGGCGCCCCGCCGACCGGCCCGCGCGCTGACCCGCCTCGCCGGGGTGGCCCTGGTGGCGGGCGCGCTGGTGACCGGTGGCGGCGCCGCCGCGGTCGCCGCGCCCGCCGGGTCCCCGCCCGGCTCCGCCGCCGGTCCCCGGATCACGCCCGGACCGTGCGCCTACACCGAGACGCCGGAGGAGCCGGCCGCCCGGCCGGTTCCGCTGCCGCCCGACCCGAGGCGCACGCCCGACCGGGGCACGGTGCGGGTGACGCTGCGGACCAACCAGGGGCCCATCGGGCTGACGCTCGACCGGGAGGCCGCGCCGTGCACCGTGCAGAGCTTCCTGCACCTGGTGCGGCACCGCTTCTACGACCGCACCTCCTGCCACCGGCTCACCGCGTACCCGACGCTGAAGGTGCTCCAGTGCGGTGACCCGTCCGGCACCGGCTCGGGCGGCCCGGGCTACCGGTACCTCGACGAACTGCCCACCGACCTGCCGCCGGCACCGACCGACCCGACCGGCGTGCGCCGGCTCTACGCCCGGGGCACGCTCGCCATGGCCAACGCCGGCCCGGACACCAACGGCAGCCAGTTCTTCCTGGTCCAGTCCGACTCGGCGCTGCGCCCCAACTACACCGTCTTCGGCTCGATCGACGCGGCCGGCCTGGCCACGCTCGACCGGATCGCCGCCGGCGGCATCGCCCCCACGGTCGAGGACCCGGCGCCGGTCGACGGCGCGCCCGCACTGCCGGTCGACATCCGCCGGGCCGTCCGGCACCACCACCACTGACCCCTCCACCGCCCCGCCCGGCCGTCCCTCGGCCGGGCGGGGGCGGGCCTGACGGTTCCCGCGCGTACACCTGTCGCCGGACCCGGGGTCCGACGGGCCGGCACCCTGATAGACAGGAGGCGTGGACAGGGCGGGCCGGGCCGGCCGGCGGCCCCGGGGCGCCGCCGCCCGGGCCGTCGCCGTGGTCGTGGTGGTCGCGGCGCTGGTGCCGGCCTGCACCCGGCCCGGTCCGTCGCCAGCGCCGTCGCCGTCGGTGTCGGCGGCCCCGACCGCGCCCGCGACGCCGCGCCCACCGGACTTCGTCGTCCTGACCGACGTCGACCCCAGGATCCGCACCGACATCCGGTACGCCACCGCGCACAACTTCGTCGGCCGGCCGGTCGCCGGTTACCCCGAACCGCTCTGCCTGCTCACCCGGCGGGCCGCCGAGGCGTTGCGCCGGGTGCAGGACAACGCGCTCGCCCGGGGCCACAGCCTGAAGGTGTACGACTGCTACCGCCCCCGGCGCGCCGCCGACGACTTCGTCGCCTGGGCGAAACAGCCCGGCGAGCAGCAGATGAGGGCCGAGTTCTATCCCCGGGTGGCGAAGTCGAAGCTGTTCGACGAGGGGTACATCGGCGCACCCACGGCGCACAGCCGGGGCAGCGCGGTCGACCTGACCCTGGTCGGCGTGCCGACCCCCACCCAGGCCCCGTACGCCCCGGGCCAGCCGCTGGTCTCCTGCACCGCCCCCAGGGGGCAGCGGTTCGGCGACAACAGCGTCGACATGGGCACCGGCTTCGACTGCTTCGACCCGCTCGCGCACACCGACTCGCCCGGGATCACCGGCACCGCGCGGGACAACCGGCGGCTGCTGCGGCAGCTGATGACCGACGGCGGCTTCGTCAACTACGACCGCGAGTGGTGGCACTACCGCTACCGCGACGAGCCCTGGCCGGACACGTACTTCGACGTGCCGGTGGCCCGCACCTCGGTGCCGAGCGGATAGCCGGCGGAGCGGCCCACCAGCGCGGCGGGCGATCGGCGCGGCGGGGCCCGGGCCCGCCTCGGCGACGTACTCGGCGGGACGCGGCGCGGCGCGGGGCGGACCCGTCCGGCA
Organism: Micromonospora sp. NPDC052213; assembly: GCF_040679695.1. Classification (NCBI taxonomy): domain Bacteria; kingdom Bacillati; phylum Actinomycetota; class Actinomycetes; order Micromonosporales; family Micromonosporaceae; genus Micromonospora; species Micromonospora sp. NPDC052213. The sequence goes on along the minus strand of NZ_JBFAVI010000085.1, from coordinate 23,646 downwards.
TGATCACCTCGGGAGGGCGCCGCGCGGGGCCCGCAGGACACTCCGACGGCGGCGCGTCGTCGGGCGAGGGGAGCCGGCAGTGACCACCGAACGCATCGGCCCACCGCTCACCGGGGGCGAGCGCGAGATGCTCCGCGCCTTCCTCGACTACCACCGGGCGACCCTCGCCATGAAGTGCGACGGGCTGTCCGACGAGGACCTGCGCCGGCAGTCGATGCCCCCGTCCACGCTGTCACTGCTCGGCCTCGTCCGGCACATGGCGGAGGTGGAGCGCAACTGGTTCCGGCGGACCATCGACGGCGAGGACGTCCCGCTGGTCTGGTCGGACTCCGGCGACTTCCAGGCGGCGTACGACGCCAGCGGCGCCACCCGGGCCGAGGCGTTCGACGCCTGGCAGCAGGAGGTCGCGCACTCCCGCCGGATCGAGCGGGAGGCGGAGTCGCTCGACGTGACCGGACACAACGCCAGGTGGGGCGAGGACGTGTCGCTGCGGCTGGTGATGCTGCACCTGATCCACGAGTACGCGCGGCACAACGGCCACGCCGACTTCCTGCGCGAGGGCATCGACGGCACCGTCGGCGCCTGACCGGCACCGACGGCACCCCCGGCGCCCGGGGACCAGCGACGGCAGCGGGGAGCCCGGGCGCGGCGGTCAGCCGTCGGCGCGCAGCGGCAGCCAGGCCAGCACGTCCTGGATCTTCGCGTCCCAGTACGCCCAGTCGTGCGCGCCGGGGGAGAAGTCCACGGTGAGCGGGACGCCCCGCTCGCGGGCCGCCGCGACGAAGGTCAGGTTGTCCTCGTACAGGAAGTCCTCCGTGCCGCAGGCGACGTAGAGCGCGGGCAGGTCGCTGCCCGCCTTGTCGAGCAGGGCGACGGCGTCGTCGTCGCTGCCCGTGACGGCGCGCTCGCCGAAGACGGTGTGCCAGACCTGGGCGTCGATCGGGTGGGCCGGATGGTGCCGGCGGCCGGCCACGTCGAGCGCGCCGGACAGGCTCGCCGCCGCCGCGAACCGGCCCGGGTCGCGCAGCGCCCACTTCACCGCCCCGTAGCCGCCCATCGAGAGCCCGGCGACGAAGGTGTCCTCCCGGCGCGCCGAGAGCCGGAAGAACTGGTGGCACAACCCCGGCAGTTCCTCGCTGAGGAAGGTCCAGTACCGGTTGCCGTGCTCCTCGTCGCTGTAGAAGCTGCGCCCGACCTGGGGCATCACCACCGCCAGGCCGAGCGGCGCGACGTACCGCTCGATGGACGTGCGGCGCAGCCAGATCGTGTCGTCGTCGGACAGGCCGTGCAGCAGGTAGAGCACGGGCGGGTCCCCGTCCGGGGCGCTGCCGGCCATGCCGATCTGCGAGGAGGTTCGCTGCGGCAGGAGCACCGTCATCGAGGTGCTGAGACCGAGCACCTCGGAGTAGAAGTCAGCACGCATCAGGGCCACGGTCGTCGACCGTAGCCCATCCTCGGCCGGCGCCCACCGGGGCGGTGCCGCGGCTCAGCCGGCTGCCGGGCCGGTCCGCCGGGTCGCGGCCCGCAGCCGGTCGTCGAGCGCGTCGAGGTCGGGGACGAACCACACGTGGCCGGCCTGGTTCGACTCGTCGACGAGCGCGCGCAGGGCGGCGCTGGCCGCGAGGTGTCGGGAGATGTCGCCGACGACGACCAGACGCAGCCGGTAGTTGACGAACTTCTGCATGACCTCGCCGGCGAAGCGGCTGCCGAGGGAGAAGAAGGACGGGTCCAGCCGGTGTGCGGGCACGGCCACCACCTCGGCGCCGAGGAAGGCCGCGCCGATCAGGTCCAGCGCGTCCTGCTCCGTGGCCACCGACGGGCCGTCGGGGCCGCACACCAGCACCGGCACGCCGGCCCGCTCCCGCACCACGTCAGGCATTCCCGACCTCCCGGGTGAGCAGGCCGTTGTCGCCGTCGAGCACCGCGTCGAGCAGGCGCAGCACCTCGGCGGTGGCGGCGGCGCCGCCGAGTATCACGATCTTCATGCGGTGTCGCTCCTCGTCGTGGACGGTCTGGACGCGCAGCGGGTGGCCGGGGTCGTGGCCGGTGTTCGCCCCGGCCAGGACGAGCGTGCCGAGTCGGTCGGCCGCGGCCCGGTCGACGCCGTCGATCTGCACGATGCTCGACACCTCCACCACCGGGCCCGCGGCGGGACGGGACGGCTCCGGCCGCCCGGTCAGGGCGTCGAGGTCGGCGCGGGCGATCCGGTACTGCTTGCCGATCCGCACCGCCCTCAGTCGGCCGGCGCGGATGTAGCCGCGCACGGTGCGCACGTGCAGGCCGAGCCGCTCGGCCACCTGCTCGACGGAGTACATTTCCTCACTCATCACTCCCTAGCCTAGTGCAGATAGGGAGCGATAGGGAAGCCCGGGAGTGGTTCCGGTCCCTGTGACGCGCGGCTCGTGCGCTCGAGCGCCCGAAGCCGAATATCCATTGCGGCCACCGTCCGGCGCGCCTACCGCCATCCACAGGTCAACCGAATGACCCAGGGGAGCAGCTCTATCGACGCGGATGTTGCGGTTTGGAATGTCAGCCAACGCAGCGCATGGAGCCGCCTGGTCGGAGAAGAAAGTCACTGACGTCCAGCTGCACTACCTGCCGTGGGACGACTACATCAGGGGTTCCTGGTGCACTCGGATCACCGTCCGGTTCGGCGCCGCCGTGGCCGAACTGCTGCTCGGCGGCGACGGACGGGACGGGCGGCTCAGCCCCGCGGCAGACAACGTCGCGGTTCTGCTCGACCCGCCTCAGCTTCCAGAGTGGGAACCGACCGCACACTGAGGTCGAGCCCCCTTTCCCCGTTTCGTTGGGAAACGGAAGCGATGTCCGGCCGCGACCCGCAGCGCGGCCTAGGCGCGGCGCATGCGGGTCGCAGATCGCGGCGAACTGCGCCGTCTTACCCCGGCGGTAGCGTGGACGCGGACGCGCGAGGGAGGACGAATCGTGGCGGACAGCCGGGAGAAGGTCAGCGTCACCTGCGCCGAGTGCGGCTACACGCGGTCTGTGCGTGCGGTGCTGGTCCGCGGCTTCGACGCGCTGGTGTGCGCCCGGCACCGCCTCCCCAGTCCGCCGGCCTCGTTGGTCGTACCTGCCGGTTACGTCGTGACCGTCACCCCGAACGTCGCCGGATATTTCACCGGCCACACCGTCGGCGAGTCGACCGCGGCCGAGGCGCGCTCGCGCTGGCGTGCCGCGGCGCTCGCCGCCGCCGCAGCCGACCGCCCCGCCCCGCCACTGCCGCCCGCCGCGGACGTGCCGACCTGGCAGCCGGTCGTCGACGCACTCACCGCCGAGCTCGGTCCCGACGGCTGGGAGCTCGCCGACGCCGCCTTCGAACGCGGCCGCCGGGGCCGGGTGTGGACAGTGAAGATCTACACCAACTTCGGCTGGGCCGGGTTCCTCGCCGGGTCGCCTCGGCGGATCGCCGCAGATCTGGCAGCGATCCGCGACGACTATGCCCGGCAGACTGCCGCCGCCGGGCTGACCTGCCCCTGCTGCGACGCCGACCTGTCTCCGGCCGCGCCGGCCACTCGCTGCGGCTGCGGCTCGATTGCCTGGCATCCGGTCGCCTGGACCGCTGGGGACCTGGTGTCGGCGATCGCCGACGTGCTGGCCTACGTCGACGATGCCCCATCGTATGAGGTCGCCGCCGAGCAGGTGTTGCTCACCTGCCTGCTCGAACCACCCCACATCGAGTGGGACGCGGGCGAGCTGCCGCGGGTAGCGGGCACCTTCGACGACATTGCGGCTGCGCTGCGGGTGCTCGTTCCGAGCGCGCGCTGGGCGACGATCGGTGGACGATTGTGCGGAGTGCTGCCAGTGGGGGTCCGTTGGGAGGGCGGCCCTGGGGCGCAGTTGCGCCAGGCGGCGAATGTCCTCGGGTACCGCGTCCACCCGATCAGTTCCCTGCGCATTCCCTGCCTGGCGGCGGGTGATGACGCCGACCACGACCTGCCGACATGGTTCGACGTCACCGCCTCGGGCGAGGGCTGGCAGTTGCGTATCGACGCCGAGGCCGGCCGGCTGTGGCAGCGGTGCGTCGACGAGCACCCGGACGTGGACGACACCGACCTCGACGAGGTCGTCGGCGACGTGCTGGGCGACGCCATGCTGTCCGGGGATCACGCGGTGTGGTCGGTAGCCACGTCTTGGTGGGAAGGCGTCCTCGCGGTCGCGCGCCCGATCGACGACCCGTTCGACGCTACGGCGCTGTGCGCGGCGCTACGCGAGGGCGTCGAGGCGGTAGCTACCCTTCACGCCACCGCCACCGCCCGCGTCACCGCCTCTTTACACGGTGTCAAGTAGCCGTCCGCAGCCGCCGCCTCGGATTAGCCCGATACCGCGCGGTCATCGCAACGGACTCAGAAGGGCGGATCGATCTGACATTCGCTCGCTGAGTGCATTTCCTTGCTCATCACTCCCTAACCTAGCGGTAACAGGGATTGATAGGGAAGTATCAAGCGGTCCGGGATCCTGTGACGCGACCCATCGGCCTGTGCGCGCCCAGGCGGCCGTAGGCGAATATCCATTGCGGCCACCGCCCGGCGCGCCTACCGTCATCGGCGCAAGGTCAACCGAACGACCCTGGGGAGTACACCGTGTCGCAGTGCACCCGCACCGACGCCGTGTGGCCGACGCCGCACTGCGGTGCCTCGCTGCCCACAGGGGAGCGTGCCCTAGGTCAGTGCCGTCCCGAGCAGGGCCGGCAACCGGGGTGACGGCGTGACTAGCGCCAGCGCGTACGCGCAGCCGCCCACCCCACCGGGGACCGGGCGGCTTTTTCGTCCACCCGGACCGGCGTCCCTCCGCCCCGTTCCGGCGCCGTCGACCCTTCCCAACTCCACAGTGGGAGCAACACCCCGGCCGCCCACCACGGGCCGACCGGGGCGACGACACCGTCACCGGGACGAGGGAGCTGGCTGACCCGCTCGCCTTGGGCGCGAGAGACACGGGGTTCGATTCCCCGGTCCCGGACGGCAGGGCAGGGCGCCGACCCTGCCCTGGCACGGGCCGTTGGAGCAACTGGAAGCTCGCCCGGTTCTCAGCCGGGAGGTCACGGGTTCGAACCCCGTACGGCCTACGCGGCGACGCCCGAGCGGTGTCGCAGGCACGCGGTTGTGGCGCAGCCAGGTCAGCGCGTCACCCTGCCACAGGGAAGATCGCCGGTTCGAATCCGGCCAACCGCTCCACCCGCCGGGCCCCGCGCCCGACGGGCCGGCCGCGCGCTGGGCGCGGAGGGGTCGCGCACACCCCTCCCACCGGGTTCGATTCCCGGGCGGTCGTCGATCCTTCCGGTCGCGCCGAGACGGGTGCCGACCAGCCGACGACACGAGGAGACGACCATGAGTTTCACCCCGCTCGCGGGCACCCGCGCGCCGGTACGGGTCTGGACCGACCCGTACGGCATCGAGCCGCAGGCCGCCCAGCAGCTGCGCAACATCGGCGCGCTCCCGTGGGTGGAGGGCGTCGCGGTCATGCCCGACGTGCACTTCGGCAAGGGCGCCACGGTCGGCTCCGTCATCGCGATGCGGCAGGCCGTCTCGCCGGCCGCCGTCGGCGTCGACATCGGCTGCGGCATGTCCGCGGTCCGCACCTCGCTGACCGCCGCCGACCTCCCGGACGACCTGGCCGGGCTGCGGTCGGCGATCGAGGCCACCATCCCGGTCGGGTTCGCCCAGCGGGAGAAGCCGGTCGACCCGCGCCGGATCCGGGGCCTGGAGCAGGCGGGCTGGGACGACTTCTGGCGCCGGTTCGCCGGCCTCGACCGGCGGGTGGCGCAGCTGGAGACGCGGGCCCAGCGGCAGCTGGGCACGCTCGGCGGCGGCAACCACTTCATCGAGGTGTGCCTGGAGCAGGGCGGCGCCGACGAGGGCCGGGTGTGGCTGATGCTGCACTCCGGCTCCCGCAACATCGGCAAGGAGCTGGCGGAGCGGCACATCGCCGTCGCCCGGCGGCTGCCGCACAACACCGACCTGCCCGACCGGGACCTGGCGGTGTTCCTCGCCGGTACGCCGGAGATGGACGCCTACCGCCGGGATCTGTGGTGGGCGCAGGAGTACGCGCGGCGCAACCGGGCGGTCATGCTCGCCCTGCTCTGCGGCGTGGTGCGGGAGCACCTCCCGCAGGTGCGCTACGACGAGCCGATCTCGTGCCACCACAACTACGTGGCGGAGGAGAGTTACGACGGCGTCGACGTGCTGGTGACCCGCAAGGGGGCGATCCGGGCCGGTCGGGGGGACCTGGGCATCATTCCCGGGTCGATGGGCACGGGGTCGTACATCGTGCGGGGCAAGGGGAACCCGGACGCGTACTGCTCCGCGTCGCACGGGGCCGGGCGGCGGATGTCGCGGGCGCAGGCGAAGCGGACGTACAGCACCGCCGACCTCGCCGCGCAGACCGCCGGCGTGGAGTGCCGCAAGGACGCCGGGGTGGTCGACGAGATCCCCGGCGCGTACAAGGACATCACGCAGGTGATGGCGCAGCAGGAGGACCTGGTCGAGGTGGTGGCGCACCTCAAGCAGGTCGTCTGCGTGAAGGGTTGACCGCCGACCGGCGCCCAGGAGGGGTGGGCGCCGGTCGTCCGCCCCGGTGGCTCAGCGGAGAGAGCGCCGGTCCACGAACCGGAGGGCCCGGTTTCGAATCCTGGTCGGGCCCGGTCCGGATCCGCGGCGCGGGACGGAACCCCTTGCGAGCTGGTGCAATCGGCAGCACACCCGTCTCTGGAACGGGCGATGGAGGTTCGAGTCCTCCGCTCGCAGCGAGGCCGGGGCCGCGCCGGCGCGGTCCGCGCATCGGCGGATGTGGGCGTCCGGGATGGACGTCGGATCTGCCCGCCGGTGCCGCCCCGCCCGGCGGTCCCGCGACCGGAATCGTAGAGTCTCGCCGTGAGCGAGATCGGCACGCAGGTCGACCTGTTCCACCCCGCCGAGCGGGTGTGGCGCGCATTGACGGATCGTGAGTTGCTCGTCCGGTGGTTCGCCGAGGTCGAGATGATGGCGGGGACGCGCAACCGGCTGCTGCTGCACACGGCGGGGCTGCCCGGCTTCGGCGCCGCCGTCGACGCGGAGGTCACCGAACGGCAGGAGCCGGAGCTGATCGCGCTGCGGTGCCTCGAGGGCGGCCGGCGCAGCCGGCTGACCTGTGCCGTCACCGCCACCGCCGAGGGCTGTCGGCTGTCGGTCCGCGAGGTGCTGGAGCACGGTGTCTGGGCCGACGAGCAGCGCGAGCGCCGCGCGGAGTGCTACCGGCAGGCCCTGACCAATCGGCTGCCCGCGATCCTCGACTGGCTGGCCTTCCAGCAGGTGGACCTGCGCCGTGGCGAGGCCGGGATGACGGCCGAGATGCCGGTCACGGAGGCGTTCGACGACGAGCCGGCGTCGGCCGGCCGCCGCAGCCGGCCGCTGCTGGTCGCCGGGCTGGCCGGCGCCGCGTTGGCCGCCGGGGTGGCGGTGTGGGCGGTGCTGCCGGGCGAGCCGGACCGTGCCGCCGGACCGGCGCCCGCGCCGGGGCCCACCGCCACGACCGCCCCGAGCGGCTCGCCCCGGTCGACCCCCTCCGCCCGTCCCACCCGGACCGCCACCCCGGACGCCACCCGCCCGAGCCGCACCCCCACGGCGAGGCCCTCGCGTACGCCCACCTCGGCCGCGCCGTCGGGGGCCGCCGTGACCGCCCGCTACGAGACGGTGTCGACTCGGCTCTTCGGCTACACCGGTGAGGTGGTGGTCGACAACTCGGGCGGCGCGGCCGCGAAGGACTGGACGGTGGTCGTGACGCTGGCCGAGGGCGGCAGGGTCTCCGACGCCAGCGGCGTCGACTGGCGGCAGGACGGGCAGTCGGTCACCTTCACCGGGCCGCCCGTGAAGGCCGGACAGTCGCGGACGTTCACGTTCGAGGTCCGCGACAGCGACCCGGCGACCAAGGCGCCCGAGGGCTGCGTGGTGGGCGACGACCCGTGCACCGGCCTGTGACGGCCGTGGCGCTGTCCCGGCCCGTGCTGCCGCCGATGCGCCTGACGCGCGTGGCGACCGCGTCGACGGCCCGGATGTGAATATGGCCATGAAGGACGGTGTCCGCGGTGACGGGGCCGGATTCCAGCTGCTCGTACCGGTCGCCGATCGCGGCCACCGTGCGCGTGCCGGAGCCCGTCCGTTTTGACAGGCTCCCCTCCCGGCGATTTGGATGATCTTGCGGGAGGCGCGGTACCAGGAACGCCTCCCCGCTCTGCGGAGGTGTGCATGAGGGGTATGGGAAGGGCCGTCACCATCATGGTGGCGGCCGCGATGCTGGCGGCCTGTGGCGACGGTGACGACGGCGCGGCGCGCAGCGCAGATCCGGGCGGCTCGTCGCCGGGCGTCGGGGCGTCTCCGCAGCCCGTGGTGAACGCGCCGGAGGGGTTCGACACCGCCAAGGGCTGGCAGGAGACCGTCGGCTGGCTGCCGGAGGACGCGGAGAACCTGACGGTGGGAGCCGCGGCGAAGGCGGGCGTGGTCGCCTTCCTTCAGAAGAAGGGTGAGGGCTACGTCGTCGATGCTCGCGACGCCGCCACCGGCGCACCCCGCTGGAGCAGCCAGCAGTGGCAGCCGCCGACCCTTCCCGAGAACGTGAAGCCCGATCCGTCGTACCTCCCCCAACTCCTCGTCGTGAACGAGGAGGGCCGTGAGTACGTGGTCGTCTGGGCCTACACCCCTCGGTTCACGGACGAGGACACGGTCTCCCTCGTCGCCTACCCGGCCGACTCGTCCGGAACGGAGGTCGTGGCCGCCCACACCCGCACCGTGCCGATGGATGCCTACGGCCCGGCGAAGGTCGTCGACGGCGGGAACGGGCTGCTGGTCAGCTGGGAGGACAAGGGCATCTCGCACGCCGCGGCGATCGACCTGTCGAAGGACCGCATCCAGATGTACGACGAGAGCGTGCGGCTGCCCTACTGCGAGGAAGTGGGCTGCATCAGCGGTCGGGTGGCAGGGCTCTCCCCGGACGGCCCGGTCGTCACGCTCAGCCCGGCCGGCTTCGGCGTCCCCGGCGTCTGGCAGGCCAGCGACGCCCTTCCGCCGGGCGCCGACCTGCAGTTCGTCAGCAAGTACGAGAACGGCCGGGTGTTCGCTGTCGTCGGCGACCATGTCTTCTCCCTCTGGAACGCCGAAAAGGGCCTGAGGAAGCAGGGCGGCATCTCGGTGGCAGCCGTGCACGACCTGAAGTCCGGAAAGCTCAAGGCGTCCGTGGTGTGCGACCCACAGGGCGGGTCGGGGGGACTTTCCTACGATCCCGTTCTGTCGCCGAACGGCCGCTACGCCGTCGGCGGAACCCTCGCCTTCGACCTCGGGACGGGCAAGGGTCACTGCCTCTGGGAGGTCGGGGATCAGGAGAGCGTCCACCTGGTGTCCGTCGACGACGACGGCACCGCGTACGGCCACCGGCGAGGGGGAGACGCGACGGTCCCTGTCACCGTCGCGGTGGGCACCGGGAAGATCGAGGAGCTTCCCCAGGACACCGAGATCCCGTTCCTGTCGCTGCCGGGAATCGGAGGATTCTCGCTGCCCGCCGCGACCAACGGTGAGCGGCGGTTCGTCTTCCTCCCGCGTCGCTGACCCGTCGCCGGACTCATCGGTGGGCGCGGCCGCAGGTCGCGCCCACCGCCGTAGGGGGCGACTACGGGCGACCGGGGCGGTGACTTCCGACTTCTCTCCGCCACTCCTACAGTGGGTGGTCACCCATCACTCGAGCCCCTGAAGGTGACATGAGCATCCGCGTGTACCGCAACGCCGCCATCCGCACCGGGGACGCCGGCAACCCGTCGGCCCGGGCCATGGCCGTGGCCGGCGAGCGACTGCTGGCCGTCGGCACGGAGGCGGAGGTGCGCGCCGCCGCGGGACCCGGCGCGGAGCTGGTCGACCTGGCGGGCGCCGCCGTGCTCCCCGGTCTCTACGACGCCCACATCCACACCGCGCAGTACGCCCACAGTCTGGACGCGGTGGACCTGCGCGACGTGCGTTCCCTGGACGACGCGCTGGCCATGGTTGCCGCGCACGCGGCGCGGCTGCGACCGGGCGCCTGGCTGTTCGGCGGCAGGTGGAACAGCAACACCTGGGATCCGCCGAGGCAGCCGGACAGGTACGCCCTGGACTCGGTCTGTCCGGAGCTGCCGGTCGTGCTGCCGAACGCGGACGGCCACACAGTGTGGGCCAACTCGGCGGCCCTGCGCCTGGCCGGCATCGACGCCGACACCCCCGACCCGGTGGGCGGTGAGATCGTCAGGGACGAGCGCGGGGAACCCACCGGCATCCTGCGCGAGACGGCCTGTCGCCCGCTGGAGGACCTCATGGTCTCCCGCGACCTGCGCGAGCAGCTCCGCGTCGTGCAGGACGAGCTGCTCGCCCTCGGTCTGACCAGCGTGCACGACATCGACGGCGAGGACTGTCGGGCGGCCTACCTGGAGTTGCGGGAGGCCGGCGAGCTGAAGCTGCGCGTACACAAGGCCATTCCGTCGGTCCACCTGGAGGAGGCGATCGCCGAGGGCCGCCGCACCGGGCAGGGCGACGACTGGTTCCGCACCGGGCCCGTGAAGATCTTCAGCGACGGGGCGCTGGGCTCGCACACCTGCCACATGAGCGAGCCCTTCGCCGGCCAGCACCCCAACGTCGGCATCGCCGTCACGCCGTACGAGGACCTGGTCAAGCTCTTCGCCAGGGCGGCGGAGAACGGCATCGCCGTGGCGACGCACGCCATCGGCGACCAGGCCAACCACCTCGTCATCGACGCCTACGAGGCCGTCGGGCGTACGCCGGGGTTGCGGCACCGCATCGAGCACGCCCAGCACCTGCGGCCCGGCGACCTGGCCCGGATGGCCCGGCTGGGCATCGCCGCCTCGATGCAGCCCGTGCACTGCACCAGCGACATCGACCTCGTCGACACCCTGCTGGCCGGGCACGACCTGGCCTCCTACGCCTGGCGCGGGATGCTCGACGCCGGCGTCGGCCTGGCCTTCGGCTCGGACGCCCCGATCGAGCACCCCAACCCCTTCGCCGCCCTGTACGCGGCGGTGACCCGTACCCGTCCCGACGGGACGCCCGTGGGCGGCTGGCAGCCCGAGCAGCGGCTCACCATGGCCGAGGCGCTCGCCGCCCACACCCTCGGCGCGGCCCACGCCGCGGGCGAGGAGGACCGTAAGGGCGTCCTCGCGCCCGGCATGCTGGCCGACTTCATCGCGGTGGACACCGACCCCTGGCTGGAGTCGCCGGACGCGGTGCTGCGCACCCGGGTCATGACCACCGTCGTGGGCGGCGAGATCCGCTGGCAAAGCGGGTGAGCGCCGCGACGGCGTGACGGCGGCCGGCGGCGCGACGGCCACGGCCCGGGGCGCCGACGCCGGGACCCGGTGACGTGGCCGGCGCCGGGGAGGACGTGACCGGCGGGGGCCACCCGCGTCGACGCGCCGGCCCGGTGCTCAGGATCGGACGGGCGTGAGGGTGACGGGCACCGCGACCACGTGCCGGCGCGTCCCGTCCGCCGCCGAGACCTCGTACGCCTCGATCGTGCCGGGCTGCTCCCGCTGCACCCGGTAGGCGACGGTGACCCGGAAGTCGCCCCGGCAGCCCGTGCCGCAGGTGGCCGTGGTGAAGGTGGTCGCCACCGTCCGGCCCGCCGCGTCGAGCACCCGGACCGTGACGGTGGCCTCGAACACGTCGGCGCTGCCGGTGACGGTGACCGGGCTGCCGACCCGTGCGCCGATGGTCGGGCCGGTGACCACGACGGGTGGCAGCAGGTCCGCGTAGTCGGCCCGGCCGACCGGGGGACCGGCGGCGAGGCGGACCCGCTCGACGGTGGGGAACTGGGTGAGCGTGTAGACCACCTGCGCCTCGCGCAGCCGCCGGGTCGGCGCGTCGCCGCCCGCCGGGGCGGGTGCGACCGTCGCCACGCCGTCGGCGATGCGGGTGACCTCGCCGCCGGCGGGCAGCAGGGTGGTCAGCCCGGTGGCGGCCTCCGCCGGGGTGGGCCCGGCGGCCAGTTCGGTCAGCGCCAGCCGGGACGTCGCCACCGTGGCCGGCCGGGTGCGCCGGGTCGGCGCGAGCCGCCCGTCCCGGACGTACCACAGCTCGACGGTGACGGTCTGCGCCCGCGTCGGGGCGGCGGCGGTCGCGGCGGGCGTGGGGGAGCGGACCGGGCCGGCCGTCGGCGGCGCCGCGGTCGAGCTGGGCGGCGGCGCCGACGCGGACGGGGTGGCGACCGGCGGCGGCGCGGTGGGCGCGGGGCCGAGCGAGCCGGACCGGGGCGCGGCGCAGCCGGCGGGCAGCAGCGCGGCGGCGAGCAGGGCGACGGCCGCGGCGCGCCGGCTCACCGCGCACCGTCCGACGCCGGCTCGGCGGGCAGGTCCAGCCGGAACCGGGTGGACACCCACGGCTCGCTGCGCACGCTCAGCCGCCCGCCGAGCAGGTGGGCGTTCTCCCGGGCGATGGCCAGGCCCAGCCCGCTGCCCCGGCCGGAGCGGGCCGGGTCGACCTTGTGGAAGCGGTCGAACAGGCGCGGCAGGTGCTCCGCCGGGATGCCCGGGCCCTGGTCGCTGACCTCGAAGACGACCCGCGACCCGTCGCCGGCGACCGCGGCCCGGATCTCGCCGCCGCCGTGCTCGACCGCGTTGGCGACAAGGTTCGCCAGTACCCGCTCCAGCCGGCGCGGGTCGGTGCGCAGCGGCACCGGCGCGCCGTCGATCCGCACCCGGTCGGACCAGCCTCGGGCCGCGACGATCGCCCGCAGCAGGGCGACCGGGTCGACGGCGGCGACGGCGAGCCGTTCCCGCCCGGCGTCCAGCCGGGAGATCTCCATCAGGTCCTCCACCAGGAGGCGCAGCCGGACCACGTCGGCGACCAGCAGCTCCGCCGCGCGCCGCGCGTCGCCCGGCAGCTGGTCCAGGTGGTCGCGCAGCAGCGACGCCGCCGCCACCAGGGCGGTCACGGGGGTACGCAGCTCGTGTGCCACGTCGGCGGTGAACCGCCGCTCCCGCGCCTGGGCGGCGGAGAGCGCCTCGATCTTCGCCGCCAGCGCCTCGGCCATCTCGTTGAACGAGGCGGCCCAGTCGCTGAACTCGTCGCGCCCGCGTACCGGCAGGCGGGTGTCGAGCAGCCCCTCGGTGAGGGCCCGCGCGGCCCGGCTGGCCCGGCCGACCGGCTCCAGCGTGCGCCGGGCGAGGGTGTGCCCCACCGCGGCGGCGAGCAGCGCCACCAGCACCCAGCCGGCCAGCAGGGCCGTGCGCAGCTGGTCCAAGTCGGCGGCGATGTCGTCCTCGACGGTGACGACGTACAGCTCGGCCGTCGAGCCGGGGATGCGGCCACCGACGACGAGCAGCCGGGGCCGGTCCTGCGGCGACGACCGCTCGTACCCGAGCTGCCCCTGGGCGACGGCGGCCCGCAGCCGCGCCCCCAGCGGCGGCGCGTACGCCGGGTGGGAGGGGTGCTGCCCGTCGTCGACCAGCACCACGTGCCGGCCGCTGCCCTCGAAGCTGGTCAGCAGTTCGCCGCGACGGTCCTCGGTCAGCGGCAGGAACTGCCCGGCCAGGACGAGCCGGTAGCGGGCGTCGGCGGCGGCCTGGTGCAGCGAGGCGTCGAACCGGGCCTGCCGCAGCAGCAGCCAGGAGCCGCCGGCCAGCAGCCCGGCGGAGACGCCGGCGACGAGCACGAACGCGATGGTCAGCCGGCGGCGCAGGCGTCCGGGCGGTACGGCGCGTCCGGCCATCGCGCACCTCCCTCAGCCCGGCGACAGCTTGTAGCCGGCCCCGCGTACCGTCCGCACGAGCCGGGGGTGGGCGGGATCGTCCTCGATCTTGGCGCGCAGCCGCTGCACCGCCACGTCGACCAGCCGGGAGTCGCCGAGGTAGCCGTGCTGCCACACCCGCTCCAGCAGCACCTCCCGGGTGAGGACCTGGCCGGGGCGGCGGGCGAGTTCGCGCAGCAGACGGAACTCGGTGGCGGTCAGCGCCACCTCCCGGCCGTCCTTGCGGACGACGAAGCTGCCCGGGTCGATCTCCAACCCGGCGACCTCGATGACGGCGGCGACGACGGGGGCGCCCGCCCGGCGCAGCGCCGACCGGACCCGGGCCACCAGCTCGGGCAGGTCGAACGGCTTGCGCAGGTAGTCGTCGGCACCGCACTCGAGGCCGACGACGACGTCCACGGTGTCGGTGCGCGCGGTCAGCATCAGGATGGGTACGCCGCTGGTACGCCGGATCTCCCGGCAGACCTCGATGCCGTCCAGGCCGGGCAGCATGACGTCGAGCACGATCAGGTCGGGCGGCCGGGCACGCCACGCCGCCAGCGCCTCCCGCCCGTCGACCGCGGTGTCGACCCGGAAACCGGCGCGGCGCAGCCCGAGTGCGGTGACCTCCCGGATGGAGGCATCGTCCTCGACGACCAGCACGCGGCCCTCCACCAGCCGAGGGTAGCCCCGCGACGGCCCGCGCCGACCTGGCGGAACGGACGGTGTCGGGGGCCCGGCCGGCGCCGGACCCCCGGTTCCGCGGCGGTCACTGCTGCCACTGGTGCGCCACGTCGAGCACGATCCGGCTGTGCGTGCCCGGGCCGGTCAGCACGAACACCCGGAACGGCAGGCGGGCCCGCACGCCGACCGCGAAGGTGGTGTAGCCCTCGAAGCTGCCGCCGAAGACCACGTCCCGCAGCGTCTGGTGGCGCAGCACGTTCGCGGCGTGCTCGCCGACCCGGTAGGGCACGGTGCCGACGTGCGCGTCGTCGTACGCCGGGGCCCGCAGCGAGACCCGCAGCAGCTCGTCGCCGGCGGTGTACGGCGACAGCGGCAGGCCCTCGCCCTCGGTCCACGTCTCGCCGTAGCCGACCGTGTAGCCGGTGACCGGGCCGGCGAACTCGAACACCACCCGGTCGAAGCAGTCGTGCCGCCCGGTGCGCACGTCGACCAGCGGGGCGCTGCTCGGCGTGCCGGCCGACTTCTCCGCGCTGCCCCAGGTGATCCCGCAGTACGGCGATCCGGTCGCCGCCGCCGTCGTGGTCGCCGCCGTGCCGGTGCCGGCGCCGGCCACCAGCGCGGCGAGCACCACGACCAGGGCCGTCAGTCCATTCCTGATCCGCATCGTCCTCTCCCGTTCTTCCGTTTCCCGGTCGGTGCCCGGCCTCGTCGCCGGGGTCGTCGGATCCACGGTGGAACGCCCTCACGGCAGCAGCTTCGCCGCGCGGTAACGCCCGCGTAACAGCTCGTGTCCGCGGCGCTGCTGCGTGGTCGGGGCGACGCCGACCTCGACCACGGAACCGGCCGACCGGTGCGGGCTGGGCCCGGGTACGGTGTCGGCGCACCTCGGCGGCGCTGCGCGACGCGGGGCTGGTGGGCGCCCACCGCGCCCGCCGTTGCGTGCGGTACGCGCCGACCACCGCCGCCGAGGTGCTGATCGCCGCCGCACCCCGACCCCTCGGAAGGGACCACCCATGACCGGCCGTACGCCGAAGGTCTCCTGCGTCTTCGTCTGCCACGACGGCGCGGGCCGGCTGCTGCTGGCCCGGCGCGCGGCCGGCGCCCGGGACGAGCCGGGGGCCTGGGACACCGGCGCCGGGGCGCTGGAGTTCGGCGAGAGCTTCGAGGCGGCGGTCGTCCGCGAGGTCACCGAGGAGTACGCGGCCACGCCACGGTCGGTCTCCCTGCTCGGCGTGCGCAACGTGCTGCGCGACGACCCGCCCTCGCACTGGGTGGCGGTGCTCTTCGCGGTCCGGGTGGATCCGGCGGAGGTGGCCATCGGCGAGCCGCACAAGTTCGACCGGATCGGCTGGTTCACCCGCGACGCCCTGCCCGCGCCGCTGCACTCGCAACTGCCGGCCACCCTGGCGATGCTTCCCGACCCGCTGCCCTGACCGGCGCGACCGCCCGCCGCCGTCGGCGCTCACCCGTGTGTCGCTCGCCGTCGTCCCCGGGCGGCCGGGGGTGGCGGACGGGGCGCCCCTCGACCTGGCCTGGCGGTGAACTCGCGGGGCGCCGGTATGACGGTTCCGTTATGCCGCATATCGGCGGTCCCCGTCTTAACATTCACGTACATCGATGACCGGCGGTGGCACGCCGCCGGACAACCGCAGGGAGTGCGTGTATGTTCCGACGACAACTGCTGCGCACGGCGGGCGCCGTGCTGGCGGCGGTCCTGGCCGCAACCGGAATGCAGGTCGCCACCGACGCCAGCGCGTCCGCCGCCGCCCGAACCGTCTACTACGACGCGAGCCGGGCCGGCGAGTTCCGCACCAACTTCGACCAGGCCGCAGCCATCTGGAACAGCCAGGTCAGCAACGTCCAACTGGTGGCCCGCACGCCGGGCAACGTCACCATCTACGTCGACAGCGGCTGGCCGCGGGCGCAGGTCACCGGGCTCGGCTCCGGCCGGATCTGGATGGGCTGGACCGCCGTCAACCAGGGGTACGACCGCACCCGCATCGCCAGCCACGAGCTGGGCCACATCCTCGGCCTGCCGGACCGGCGCACCGGGCTGTGTTCCGACCTGATGTCCGGCAGCAGCGCCCCGGTCTCCTGCCGCAACGCGTACCCGAGCGCCACCGAGGCGTCCCGGGTGAACTCGCTGTTCGCCGGCGGCCTGGCCGCGTCCGCGGTGCCCACCGGCACGTACTCGTGGAACGACGGCGACGACATCGAGCCGTACATCGTCGGCGGCCGGCCGGCCACCGAGAACTACCCGTGGATGGTGTACGTCTCCGGCTGCACCGGCACGCTGATCAAGGCCAACTGGGCGGTCACCGCCCGGCACTGCTCGACGCCGTCCTCGGTGCGGGTGGGCAGCATCTACCGCAACAGCGGTGGCACCGTCGTCTCCGTGATCCGCGCGGTCAACCACCCGAGCGTCGACGTGAAGCTGCTGCAACTGTCCAGCTCGGTCGGCTACGCCCCGGCGCCGATCCCGAGCACCTCGGGCGCGGTCGGCACCGCCACCCGGATCATCGGCTGGGGTCAGACCTGCCCGACCCCCGGCTGCGGGGGCGCCCCGACCGTGGCGTACGAACTGGACACCTCGATCGTGTCGGACAGCCGCTGCATCGGCATCAACGGCCCGTACGAGATCTGCACCAACAACACCAACGGCAACTCGGGCGCCTGCTACGGCGACTCGGGTGGCCCGCAGGTGCGCCGGATCAACGGGGTGTGGAGCCTGATCGGCGCCACCAGCCGGTCCGGCAACAACAACTCCACCTGCGCCACCGGCCCGTCCATCTACGTCGACCTGCCGTCCATCCGGTCCTGGATCAACACCCAGGTCGGCGGTCTGCCGGTCTGACGACCACGACCCGGGGGGACGCCGCGCGCGCGGCGTCCCCCCGTCCGTCGTCGGCCGGGCCGCCGCGCCGGGGTGTCACGCGGCGACCACCCGCAGTGCGGTACCGTGCGTGACACATCGACCCCTTCCGAGGTGAACCATGTCCGCCGTGGCCGCACTCGCCCTGACCCTGGCGCTCGCTCCCGCGCCCACGCCGTCGGCCTCGGGCGGGCCGGTCGGCGACCTCCTCGGCGGTATCGGGCAGGTCGTGGACGACCTGCTCACCGGAGGGGGTGGGGCCACCCCGGGCGCCTCCCCGACGCCGGTCCCGTCCGGCCCGACCGCCCCGGCGTCGCCCCGCCCGTCGGCGGCGCCGGTCGCGCCGGGCCCGTCCACGTCCACAAGCACGTCCACCCGCGTCGCCGACCCGGGCCGGACGGCCGAGGGGCCGGGCGAGCGCAGGGCTGCGGTGCCCGCCCCGAACGGGCGGACCGGGACCTCGGGCGATGCGTCCACGGTCGCTGCCCCGCCGGACGGCGACGGGGATCCGGCGGAGCGGTGGCTTCTCTACGGCCTGGCGGCGACCGCCGTGGCGGTGCCGGTGCTGCTCGTCCTGCGCCGGCGTCGGCCCGCCGTCGCGCAGATGGGCCCGGCCGGCGCGTCCGCGCCCACGCCCGACCCCGCGGGGGAACCCCTGGTCGACAACGTGACCCGGTTGCCGACGAACCTGAACGCCATCTACGAGCTGGGCCGGCTCGACGAGCGGCTGAGCCAGGAGCGCGAACGCCGGTCCTGACGGACGCGCCGGCCCCCGCGTGGGCCCGCACGCAGCGTCGTCCCGCTCCGTGGACACCCCGGGTAGTCCGGCGATGACGCGCTGACCAGCGCGTCGCTCCGGTTGGAAACGTTTTCGTAACGGGCCCTTGACCTCCTCGCCGCCCGCGGCGCAGACTCCCGGAAACGTTTACAGGAAACAGGTGGAGGTGCCAGGGCGTGGGTCGTAAACGTTTACCGGAGTCGGCCGACAGCCGGCCCACCGTCCACACCGTCGCGGCCCGCGCCGGTGTCTCCATCGCCTCCGCCTCCCGGGTGCTCAACGGTGTCGGCGGCAGCGAGGAGACCATCCGCAAGGTCCGCGCCGCGGCGGCGGAGGTCGGGTACGTGCCCAACGCCATCGCCCGGTCGTTGCAGTCCCAGCGCACCGGACTGGTCGCGCTCGCGGTCGAGGACATCGGCAACCCGGTCTACGTGTCGATGATGCGGGCCATCGAGGCGGTGGTGGCCGCGTCCGGGCGGCAGCTGCTGGTCCACGCCACCGGCGGGCAGATCGCCAACGAGACCGCGCTGCTGCGCCGGCTGGCCAACCGCTACGTCGACGGCATGATCCTGTCGCCGATCCGAGTCACCGACGACCACCTCGCCGCGCTCGTGCAGAGTCCGGTGCCGGTGGTGGTGATCGGCCAGCTCGGCGCCGACGCGCCCGTCGACAACGTGCGTACCGACTCCCGGCGGGGCGTCGCGCTGGCCGTGGAGCACCTGGTGGCCAGCGGGCGGCGCCGGATCGGCTTCGTCAACGGCCCGCTGGACACCGTCCCCGGCGCCGCCCGCGACGCCGGCTTCCGCGCCGCCCTCGCCGCGCACGCCGTTCCCCTCGACGAGCGCCTGGTCGAGGTCGGCGACTTCCAGTACGCGGCCGGCCGCGCGGCGACCGAACGGCTGCTCGCCCGGGCCCGCCCGGACGCCCTGGTCTGCGCCAACGACCTGATCGCGGTCGGCGCGCTGCACGCGCTGCTGGCCGCCGGGCACCGGGTGCCCGAGGACGTGGCGGTGATCGGCATGGACGACACCGAGCTGGCCCAGATGATGTTCCCCCAACTGTCCAGCGTCTCGCTCGGCTCGGCCGAGCGCGGTCGCCGGGCGGCCGAACTGCTGCTCCAGCGGATCGCCGACCCCGCCCTGCCGCCCCGCCGCGAGCAGGTGTCGCCCAGCCTCGTCGTCCGCGCCTCCAGCCGGCCTGCCGTGACCAACCCCCGTCCGTCCACCGAAGAGGTGCCGTCTTGACGACTGTGGCCGAGCGGCCGGACGTCGACCGGGCCGGAGCGGCCCGTCGGCACAGCCGGTCCCGCTCCGACCGGACCATGATCTACCTGCTGCTGCTGCCGTCGCTGCTGCCGATCCTGGTGCTGTCGGTCTTTCCCCTGGTACGCGGCATGTACCTCGGGTTCACCGACGCCCGGGCCGGGCGCAACGTGGAGGTCAGCTTCACCGGGTTGGCGAACTACCGCGAGCTGCTCGGCGACGAGCTGTTCTGGAACTCCTTCCAGGTCGGCCTGCTCTGGGCGTTCGGGGTGACCGTCCTGCAGTTCCTGCTGGCCCTCGGGCTCGCGCTGCTGCTGAACCAGCGGTTGCGCTTCCGGGGCGTGGCACGGGTGCTGGCCGTGGTGCCGTGGGCGATGCCACCGGTGGTGGTCGGCATCCTGTGGAAGCTGGTCTACCACCCGGACGCGGGCCTGCTGAACGAGTTCTTCCACCGCGTCGGCGCCGACGGCCTGCGGGCCAACTGGCTCGGCGACTTCGGCACCGCCCTGCCGGCGGTGATCATCGTCGGGGTGTGGGCGGGCATGCCGCAGACCACCGTCGTGCTCCTCGCCGGCCTGCAGGGGGTCGGCCGCGAGCTGCACGAGGCCGCCGCGGTGGACGGCGCCAGCACCTGGCACAGGTTCCGGCACGTCACGCTGCCCGCGCTGGCCCCGGTGATCGTGGCCATCACCTCGCTGGACTTCATCTGGAACTTCAACTCGTTCGGCCTGGTCTACGTGCTGACCGCCGGCGGGCCGGGCGGCAAGACCATGCTGCCGATGCTCTTCGCCTACGAGGAGGCGTTCCGCTACGGCAACTACGGCTACGCCGCCGCGCTCGGCAACGTGATGGTCGTGATCATCGTGGCGCTGCTCGCCGTGTATCTCCGTCGCCGGTTGAGGGAGGCGAACTAGTCGTGATCAGTGCGAGGAGTGAGCTTGCGAGCCCCGCAGTCCTGATCGGAGGGCAGTGATGTTCGGAAAGCCGAGCCGCACCGGGCGGGCGCTGCAGTACGTCGCCCTGGCCGGCTACCTGGTCTTCCTCGGGTTCCCGCTGGTCTGGCTGGTCTCGACGGCCTTCAAGCCGCCCCGCGAGCTGGTCCAGCTGCACCCGACCCTGATCCCCGCCAACCCGACGGTGCAGAACTTCGTCCAGGCGTTCACCGAGCAGGAGTTGGGCCGGGCCGCGCTGAACAGCCTCCAGGTCTCGCTCGCCTCGGCGCTGCTCACCGTGCTGGTCGCGCTGCCCGCGTCGTACGCCCTGGCCCGGTTCCGCTCGAAGCTCGGCACCGCGGCCCTGGGCTGGGTGCTGCTGTCGCAGCTCTTCCCGTTCGTGCTGCTGATCATCCCGATCTTCCTGGTGCTGCGGCAGGTCGGGCTGGCCAACACGCACGCCGGGCTGGTGCTCATCTACGTGGTCTGGGCGCTGCCGTTCGCGCTGTGGATGCTGCAGGGCTTCGTCCGCAACATCCCCAGGGAACTGGAGGAGGCCGCCTCCGTCGACGGCGCCAGCCGCGTGCAGATCCTGCGGCGGGTGGTCTTCCCGCTGCTCGCCCCCGGCCTGGTCGCCACCGCGCTGTTCTCGTTCATCTCGGCCTGGAACGAGTTCTTCTTCGCCCTCGTGCTGATCAAGACCCCGGAGCTGGCCACCCTGCCGGTGGCGCTCGCCCGGTTCGTGGGCATCGAGGGCACCGCCCGCCTGGGCCCCCTCGCGGCCGGTTCGCTGCTGGCCACCCTGCCCAGCCTGATCTTCTTCGCGTTCATGCAACGCCGGCTCTCGTCCGGGTCGCTCGCCGGCGCGGTCAAGGGCTGACACGTCCCCCACCCCACCACCCAGGAGGTAACCCCCATGCTCCGTACCAGATTCCGTCGACTCGCCGCGGCCGCCGCGGTCGCGGTCGTCGGCCTCGGCGCGCTCAGCGCGTGCGGCGACGGCGGCGACGACGAGTCCACGTCCGGCCCGGTCAAGCTGCGCTTCCTCAGCCTGGCCTGGCAGAAGGAGTCGCTCCAGGCCAACAAGGACCTGGTCGCCAGGTGGAACGCCGAGCACCCCGACATCCAGGTCGAGTACGTCCAGGGCGACTGGAACTCCGTCCACGACCAGCTGCTCACCTCCTTCGAGGGCGGCGACGCGGCCGACATCGTGCACTACGAGGCGTCCGCGATCGGCGAGTTCAGCAAGCAGGGCTACCTGGCCGACCTGTCCAAGCTCGTCTCCGACGACCTCAAGGGCCAGATCGACCAGGGCATCTGGGACACCGTCACCTACGACGGCAAGATCACCGGCGTGCCGTTCCTGCTGGAGTCGCAGGTCGTCATCGCCAACAAGAAGCTGCTCGACGCCGCCGGCATCGCGGTGCCGCCGGCCGACGGCGGCTGGACCTGGGACGAGTTCCAGGCCAACGCGCAGAAGCTCACCAAGCCGGGTCAGTACGGCGCGGCCTGGGCCCTGAAGTCGCCCACCAACCGCGTGCTGAACCTGGCGCTCAACTTCGACGGGAAGTTCTTCCACGCCGACGGCGGCCGCACCGAGGTCAAGGTGGGCGACGCCGAGAAGGAGGTCCCGAAGCGCATCCACGACATGATCTACACCGCGAAGTCGGCCTCGCCGGAGGCGCTCGGGATGAGCGGCGCGGACACCCTGCCCGGTTTCTTCGGCGGCAAGTACGCGATGCTGCCCGGCTCGGTGTCGCTGCGTCAGCAGATGGTGGAGCAGGCGCCGGCCGGCTTCGAGTGGGTCACCCTGCCGCCGCTGAAGGGGCTGTCCGCGACCCACGCGGCGAACCCGCAGACGCTGTCGGTCAGTGAGGACTCCGCGCACAAGAAGCAGGCCGCGCAGTTCCTGGAGTTCTTCCTCAACCCGACCAACATGGCCACCCTCGCCAAGGGCGACTGGCTGATCCCGACCGGCAAGCAGGCCAACGCGGAGCTGGTCAAGCTGACCGGCGGCAAGCAGGGCTGGGACGTGGCCGCCGACAGCGCCGCCGACCTGACCGTCGCGCCGTTCCAGAAGGCCGACGGCTACCCGGAGTGGAAGACCAAGTACGCCACCCCGGCCCTCCAGCAGTACTTCGCCAACAAGATCACCCTGGATCAGCTCGGCACGCAGCTGGTCGACGGTGGCAAGCAGGTTCTGAGGTAACCATGTCTCTCCTTCTCGACAAGTCGGTCGGATGTCTCGTCGGCGCCGCCGTGGGTGACGCCCTCGGCGGGGCGACCGAGACGGCACTTCCGGAGCAGATCCGCGCCCGCTTCGGCGGCTGGGTGGAGGGCATCGTGCCCCCGTACCACGCCGACTGGGCGACCGCGCGGCCACTCGCGCCGTACCACAAGGGCGACGGGCACATCACCGACGACACGTTGATGACCCACGCGCTGGTGCGGGCGTACGCGGCCAAGCGCGACCACCTGGACGCCTACGACGTGGTGGAACTGCTCGTCCCCGACCTGATCGAGCGGGTGGTGTACATCCCGGACCTGGAGCGCGAGGGGGTGACCTTCCACCGGCTCGCCGCCGCCGAGCGGTGGTTGGTCACCCGCCTGCACCACGCGCACGCCGACCCCCGCGAGGGCGGGGTGGGCAACATCGTCAACTGCGGCGCCGCCATGTACATGGCCCCGGTCGGCATCGTCAACGCGGGCGACCCGGCCGGGGCGTACGCCGAGGCGGTGGAGATCGCCGGAGCGCACCAGCACAGCTACGGGCGGGAGGCCGCGGCGGTCTTCGCCGCCGCGGTCGCCGCCGCCGCGACCCCCGGCGCGGGCGTCGACGACGTGGTCGCCGCCGCGCTGGACCTGGCCCGCGACGGCACCCGGGCGGCCATCGACGCGGTGGTCAAGGAGGCCCGGGGCCACCACGACTGGCGGGCCGCCATCGGCCCGCTGCGCGGTGCGGTCGCCCCCTTCGACACGGTGGGGGAGGAGTACCGCAGCCCCGGGCTGGGCGCCCGGCGGCCGAGCCGGCTGCACGCCATCGAGGAACTGCCGGTGGCGATCGGCATGCTGGTGGTGGCCGGCGGCGACTTCCGCGACGCGGTGCTCGGCGCGGTCAACTACGGCCGGGACGCCGACTCGACCGCCACCATGGCGGCGGCGATCGCCGGGGCGCTCGGCGGCGCGGCGGCGGTGCCGGCGGAGTGGTCGGAGGCGGTCGCCACCGCCTCCCGCACCGACCTGGTCGCACCCGCCCGGGTGCTCGCCGCGGTGGCCACGGAGGTCTTCGACCGCGACCGCGAGCGCTTCGCCCGCCGGGCCGAGCGCTTCGCCGGCCTCGCCGACGGTCCGGCGGGGTCGGCGCCCCGCGCCGGA
>NZ_JBFAVI010000084.1:0-26686 GCF_040679695.1 Micromonospora sp. NPDC052213 | reverse complement strand
CGGCGCTCTCTCCGGCGTGCCGGGCGGCCCCCCCGCGCACCTCCCCCCCGCGCCCCCCCCGCCCGCTTCTTCCCGGCGCCGCCCCCCGCGCCGATGTCGTCAACTATTGACGAACCATGGCAGGCCCGAGACACGTCTCGCGGTCTGACCGGCGAAAGTGCGGTCATCCTCCGAACAGGACCGGATCGCGGGGCGGGTGGACGTCATCTAGGCTACGCACGTCCATCCCGGCCTCATCGAGGGAGTCGACCGTGACGCGTCACGCCGGAAGCCGTACTGAGGAGATTCCGCCCACCGGTGTGGACGTCTCCGTACCGCACTCGGCCCGGGTCTACGATTGGTGGCTCGGTGGAAAGGACAACTTCGCCGTCGACCGGGCGGTGGGCGCCGCGTTGATCGAGGCGATCCCCAACCTGCGGACGATGGCCGCCGAGAACCGGCGGTTCGTCCACCGGGTGGCCCGCTACCTGGTGACCGAGGCTGGGATCCGCCAGTTCCTCGACATCGGCACCGGCATCCCCACCCGGCCAAACCTGCACGAGGTCGCCCAGGCGCTGGCGCCCGAGACCCGGGTGGTGTACGTAGACAACGATCCCATCGTGCTGGCGCACGCCCGGGCGCTGATGATTAGCAGCGAGGAGGGGCGCAGTGAGTACATCCACGCCGACCTGCGCCGGCCGGAGACGATCCTCGCCGACCGCCTCACCGACACGCTAGACCTGAGCCGGCCCGTGGCGCTCACGCTCATCGCGGTGCTCATGCTGTTGCGCGACGAGGACGAGCCGGGGGAGACGCTGCGTACCATCATGCGGGCCTTGCCCTCTGGCAGCTACCTGGCCATCACCCACCCGACCCAGGACTTCAACCCCTCAGAGATGGCCGCGGCGGTGGCCGCCGCCAATCAGGGCCACATGACGCTGGTGCCGCGCACCCGCGCCGAGGTGGAGCGGTTCTTCGACGGGTGGGAATTGATCGAGCCGGGCATCGTGCCCGTCATGGCGTGGCGGCCCGATGACGCCGGCTCGGACGACCCGCACGCGGCCTACTACTGGGCCGGCGTCGCCCGCAAGCCCTGACTTTCAACGTCGGTGGATCCGTTCCCGACCACCGTCCCCAGGACTGCGTCGGGAGCAGGTTCGGAGCAGCAGGGCGCACTGAACGGCCCTGAACTGCTCGCTGCGGGTCGAAGCGCTCCCTGGTACGTGATGGCCGCCCCGCGTGGTGATGGCCCGTGCGGGCCATCACCACGCGGTTGTTCACGACCCCGCCGGCTCAGGCCGGTGGCCCGCCGTACGTCACCGTCGTCTCGGCTGAGCAGATCGAACTGTCCGCCCGGCACACCTGGTACGTAGCGGTGCCGCGGCCTTGGACATCGATGGGATCGGTGTGGGCGCCGTCGTTCGGCACCGTGTCGACCAGCGTGCCGTCGCGGTAGATGTCGACGTCGACGGAGGTTGCCCCCTGCCAGGTCAGATCCACCGCGAGTTGGCCCCTGTCCCGGCGTACCGAGGTGCCGACGGTGATGGTGTCGCGGTCGAGGTTGGTCGCGTAGCTTCCCTTCCCGGTCGCCAGCAGCAGGCGGGACGGGCCGGCGAAGGTCAGCGTCCGAGGTTGCCGTACCGATTCGATGCCACGGTCGAACGGGGAGAACGTGGTGCCGGCGTCCGCGGAGCGGACGACCCGGGGGTCGGTGTTCAGCGACATGTACAGAGTCCGCCCGTCGGCCGCGTCACAGGCCAGGTCGGCGACGGTGGCGTTGCTCGTCCAGCCGGTGGATTCCCACGTGACGCCGCCGTCCAGGCTGCGGTACACGCCAGTGGAACTGAAGCTCAACCAGGCCGCCATGTAGACGACGTGCGGGTTGTGGGACGACGCGCACAGGTATGGATTCATGTACCTTCCGGACAGGCCGATCATCGACGTGAACCACGACGTGCCGCCGTCTTCCGAGCGCAGGACACTACTGGCGTAGGCACCGCTCCGGTCGTTGATCGACGCGATCATTTCCTGGTCGGTGCCGTTCTCCACGATCTCGATGTCGAGTGCCGCCTGGCCGGACGTTCCCTCGTGGACCTTGGCCCAGGTCCTGCCGCGGTCCAGCGTGCGCCAGATCGTGGCTTCGGTGCCGGCGTACCCGAAGTCGGCGCCGGCGAGGACGATCAGGTCCGGGTCGGTGCGGCTGAACCGGATCGTCGTGAGGTCAGACTCGAAGTAGGCCCCCTGGTCGGGGCCGAGTACGCTCCAGCCCCCGTCACCTCCGCGCCGGTAGAGCCCCTCCTGGGCCACTGTCGTGGGGCCGTTGGAGAGGGCGTGGAGCGTGCCGTCCGGGGCGAATCGGACGGTGCTGTACCGGGTCGGCGGCACCGGCTCCCGCTTCCAGCTGGCACCACCGTCGACGGTGGAGTAGACACCGCCGGTGTTCTGTCCCTGGAAGGCGATCGCCATCTCGTTCGGATCACGCGGGTTGACGTCGATGGAGCGGAGGTCGATCTCGGCGATCCCGTTCGACGACTGGGCGAACGACGTGCCGCCGTCGGTGGAGCGGAAGACGGCCTGCGTGTCGGTGCCGAGAATGACCTGCCGCGAGTTGCCGGGCGCGAAGCGGATCGACCGCCCGGTCAGAGTGTTGGTACCGCCGACACTGATCTCCCAGGTCGCTCCGCCGTCGGTGG
Organism: Micromonospora sp. NPDC052213; assembly: GCF_040679695.1. Lineage (NCBI taxonomy): Bacteria > Bacillati > Actinomycetota > Actinomycetes > Micromonosporales > Micromonosporaceae > Micromonospora > Micromonospora sp. NPDC052213. The sequence goes on along the minus strand of NZ_JBFAVI010000084.1, from coordinate 24,014 downwards.
TGCGGTGGACACCGGTACCGGCCGTGGTCACCAGGATCGTGTCCCGGTCGTGCGGATCCACGGCGATGCCGTGGACCACCGGAGTCGGCCAGCTGCTGTTGTGCAGTGGGGTCCAGGTCACACCGAGGTCGGTCGACTGGTAGAGACCGAGGTACTGGTTCGAGAAGAGCTGGCCGCCACCGACAAGCAGCCGCGTTCCGTCGTACCCGATGTCGAACAACGGGCTGGCGGGAAGGCCGGCGGAGCGTTTCGTCCAGGTGACCCCGCTGTCCCGGGTGACCCACATCTGGCCGGCGTCGAACGCGGCGATCACCGTGTTCGGGTCGTTCGGGTCGATCGCGATCGCCCTGCCGGACAGCGCGGCACCCATCGCCGGGGTCCGGTTGGTCCAGGTCACGCCGCCGTCGGCCGACCGCATGAGGTTGACCTTCTGGGCACCCAGGCCACTGGCGATCCCGGCCCACAGCACCGACGGGTTGACCGGGTCGACCGCGACGCTCAGGACCTGGTCGTTGAGGCCGATGTTGAGGTTGCCGGCGACCCAGGTCAGGCCACCGTCGTTGCTGCGCCACACGCCGTCCTGGGTGCCGACGTAGGCGGTTCCGCCAGCGGTGAACTCGATGGCGAAGACGCTCCTGCCGTGCAGCGCCGGCACCTCGGACCAGGTGGTGCCGCCATCGCCGGAGCGGTACAGACCTCCGTTGTATCCACCGCCCGGTGCGTAGCCGGCCAGCACGATTTTCGGATCCGCAGGGGACACGGCGGTGTCGTAGATGTCGCCACCGGGCGGCCCGAGCAGCGACCAGGCCGCCGCCGTGGACGTCACCGCGGAAGCGGTCTCGCCCACCGTGGGCGTCGCGGCAACGCCGTCCGGGTGGTGTCCGTACGCGTCCGCGGTCAGACCCGAGCTGTCCGTCCACTGGTTGTCGCTGGCTGCCGTATCGGCGGCGGCCGTGCTGGCTGCCAGCACCGTGCCGCCGGTGAGGCCGAGCGCCAGCAGGGCACCCAGAGCACGTCGCAGTCGACTCGTACTCATGACTCGTTGTCTCCTTCGTTGGGGGTGGGCGCCGACGTGACCGGTCATCCCTGCTGGCCTGCGAACCGCACGATGCTCTTGTTCGAGCACTTCAGCGTGCCGGCGTGGCACACCCGGTAGGTGTACGTGACGGCGCCTGAGCCGTCGACGGCGTCGGCGTACGTGCCGTTGTTGGGCACCGTGGCGACGAGCGTGCCGTCGCGGAAGACGTCGACGTTGGTCGAGGTAGCGCCGTCCCAGGCCAGATTCACGACGGCGTTGCCCCGCACCCGATGTGCTGCGGCGCTGAGTTGGATCGCCGTGTCGACCTTCACCTTCACCACCCGACCCGGCGAGCTCAACGTGCCGAGATAGACGAAGCCACCCTGCGGGTCGATCACCGCGGACAGCAGCGAGTTCTCGCCGTCGGCCAGCGTGGCCGCACCGACCCGCTGGAAGCCGGTGAGCTCGATCTTCACGACCCCGCCGGGTGCGGTGCCGGTGCCGAAGTAGGCGTACCGACCGGCCGGGTCGATCGCCGCCGTCAGCAGCGAGTTCTCGCCGGTCGCGAGTTCGATCGCCGCGACCCGCTGGAAGCCGGCCAGGTCGATCTTCACGATGCGTCCCGGTGACGTGCCGGTGCCGAAGTAGGCGTACCTGCCCGCCGGGTCGATCACCGCCGAGTAGAAGAGACTCTCGCTCACCATCGCGATCACCCCGACCTCCGCCATCGTCGTCAGGTCGAGCTTCACCACGAGCCCGGGCGCGGTGCCGGTGCCGAGGTAGGCGTATGCCCCCGCCGGGTCGATCACGGCGGAGCGCAGGTTGTCCACGCCGCTGCTCAGCGTGGCCGCGTCCACCCGCTGGAAGGTGTTCAGGTCTATCTTGACCACCCGTCCCGGCGCGGTGCCGGTGCCGAAGTAGGCGTATGCCCCCGCCGGGTCGATCACCGCCGACCGCAGGTAGTTCTCGCCGCTGTCGAGCGTGATCGTGCCGACCCGCTGGAAGGTGGCCAGGTCGATCTTCACGATGCGGCCGGGTGCGGTGCCCGTGCCGAGGTAGGCGTACCTGCCGGCCGGGTCGATCACCGCCGAGTTGAGGAAGTTCTCGCCCTCGGCCAGCGTGATCGCACCCACCCGCTGGAAGGTGCCCAGGTCGACCTTCACCACCCGACCCGGGGACGTCTGCGTACCGAAGTACGCGTACCGGCCGGCGGGATCGACCAACCCGGAGAAGAGTACGTTCTCCCCGGCCGCCAGCGTCGCGGCGTCGACCCGCAGCGGCACCCGGATGGCGACGCCCTCCAGCGTGATCGCGTGCGGACCGTCGGTCGCGTCGCTGGTCACGGTCACCGGCGCCGTCGCCGGCTCTTCAACGGTCGGCGTGAACGTGTATGTCACGGTGCAGCTCTGCAGGTGCGAGAGCGTGACCGGTAGCGCGCCACACGTGCCGCCGGACTGCGCGAACCCGCCGCCCGGCTCGGTGATCGCGCTGACCGTCACCGGTTCGGCGCCGGTGCCGGTCAGCGTCGCCGTCAACGGCCCGGCCGTGTCGCCGATCTTCGTCACGCCGAAGTCCAGCGAGCGGGGTGCCACGCTCAGTTGTCGTCCGTCCGGTGGTACCAGGGCGAAGTCCCGGGCGGCGGTGCCGCCCTCGGCGACGGTCGCCGGGCCGGTCGCCGCCTGGTATCCGAACGCCGAGGCGGTCACGGTGTAGCTGCCGGCGGGCAGGGTGATCGCGTACCGGCCGTCCGGCCCCGTGGTACGGGTCCGGTTCACCGATCCGGCGATGGTGATGGTGGCGCCGGCGATCGGCGTGTTGGTGGGGGCGGCGAGCACGGTGCCGGTCAGCTGTCCCTTCGCCGGACGCGGCGCCCGGGTGACGGCGGCGAGGGCGTCCAGCTTGCCCTGGCCCCACACGTTGTTGTTGCCGCTGGTACCGCCACAGGTGAGATCCGCGGTGTCCACGGCGGAGCCGTCCAGGATGGACCGGGTGGCGGCGATGTCGCGCTCCAGCGCGGGCGCGGCGGACCAGAGCAGCGCGACCACGCCCGCCACGTGCGGGGAGGCCATCGACGTGCCGGTGAGCGCGCCGTAACCGCCGTTGGCGAAGGCCGAGCGTACCGCGACACCCGGGGCGGAAATGTTCGGTTTCACCTGGTCAGCGCCCCAAGCCGAGGGGCCGCGGCCGGAGTTGACGTACAGGGCGCCGTTGACGTCGAACGCACCGGCCGAGTACGCCTCGGGCAGGTTGCCGGGGTTGCCCGCCTGCCCACACGCTGACCCCGGGTTGCCGCTGGAGAACTGGGGGAAGATCCCGGCCGCCACCCAGGCCTGGACGGTGGGCTGGTACCAGGGGGAGGTGGTGGCGCCGCCACCCCAGGAGTTGTTGATGATGTGCGGGCGGAGCGCGGGGTTCGGATTCTTTCCACGCAGGTCGGTGGGGGCGAGCATGAACTGCCCGCTGGACAGCAACGCGGAGGACGTGCAGGAGTTGGACTCGCAGCCCTTCGCGGCCATCCACTTCGCCCCGGGCGCCACCCCGATCTGGTTGGCCCCGCCATCGTTGCCGACCATGGTGCCGACGGTGTGGGTGCCGTGGTTGTTGTTGTCGCACGGCACCAACGACGGGGCGCCGCACACGCTCGACGGGTCCCACCAGTTGTAGTTGTGGTCGAACGCGCCGTTGCCCAGGTTGCCTCGGTACTGCTTCACCAGCGCCGGGTGGTTGTACCGCACCCCCGTGTCGATGCTGCCGATCACGATGTCCTCACCGGTCACCGCGTACTGCTGCCACACCTGCGGGGCGTTGACCCGGCTGATGTTCCACTCGACGGCCGTGATCTGCGATTCGTCGCCGGCTGCTTCCGGCGTGGGGAGCTGGTAGACCTGGTCGGCGGTGATCTGGGTGACCTCTGGGCGGGCGGCGATCCGCTTCAGCAGCGACGCGTCGCCGGTCACCCGAACCGTGTTGGCGATCCAGTACGGCTGGTGGCTCGCTCCCGCGGCCTTCAGCATCGCCACCAGACCAGCCTGGCTGGCCCTGGCGGTGCCGGTCAGCCTCTCGTACACGAACCGGCCCTGCGCGGCCCGATCAGTGATCTTGGCTGCGCCGGAAAGGTCGGCCCGCTCCCGCAGGTACACCCAGAAGGTGGCGGTACCGTCCGCGGCAAGTGTGGTGTGCAGCGCCGGCTCGACCGATGCCGTCCGGGTGGGTGCGGCCACCGCCGTTCCTGGCATCCCCAGGACGAGCAGCACGGCCGTGACCAGGACGGCACCCAGTCGGAGCCTTCGCCGCCGAGGGGCGCTCACGAGCGTCGGGGAACCCGTCGCCAATCCATTCAAGGAACTCTCCTCTGTCCTCGCGGTGCGGTCTCGCCCGCTGTCCCTTGTCGGGCCTGAGTCCGTAGCGGCGGAGGGGCTCATACCGACCGCCATCCGCCCTCGTGCCGGGTCCCCTCCGCCGTCTCGCCCGCCGGTGCGTTCTCGTCCTCGGCCGGGCTGGGCGGTGCGCCCGCAGCCGGCCGTACCGCACCGGCAGGGGACGCTGGTTCGCTGGGAGACCCGGACGCTCCAGGGGTCTCGTCGGGCTCAGGATGATGCATGGCAGCAGCCTGGCCGCGAGGCAGCACGGGAACAATCCCGGAAACCCGGCAACTAACGGCTTGCCACTCAGTGCAACCGGCTCGCGATGGCCGCTCGGGAACGGATGCGCAGCTTCCGCAGTACGGACGTGATGTGCTGCTCGACCGTGTACACCGAGAGGAACAGCTCCGCGGCGATCTCCTTGTTCGTGCGACCCGCGGCGGCCAGCTCGGCCACCTCCCGCTCCCGCGGTGACAGCTCGTTGCCGTAGCTGGGCCGCCCGGTCCGGCGGCGACCGGGCAGCGACAGGCCCCGCTGCCGAGCCGCGCCGACCGCGCGGGCGTAGTCCCAGGTGGCGCCCAGGCGCTGATACGTGGCCAGGGCCGCCGACAGCTCGGCGGCACCGGCCTCGTGGTCACCCGCACCGAGCAGCGCCAACGCCGCCTGCTCCCGTGCCTGGGCCGCCTGATAGGGATAGGGCAGCCGGTCGTAGTGGTGAGCCGCCTCGACGAGGTGGCGGGCCGCTCGCGGCGGGTCGCCGGCAGCCGTCTCCAGCAGGCCCCTGGCGTGTTGGAGAACGGCCGGGGCGATGGAGACGTCCAGGTCACCCAACCGGTGTTCGTAGTCGGTCAGCAGGACGTCGGCGTCGGTCAGCCGGCCCGCGGCGACCAGTGCCTCGGTGGCGGCCGGTAGCACCGGCGCCGCAGCCGCCCACGCCTCCTTGCCGGTCAACACCGCGAGACATCGTTGCGTCGCGGTCAACGCGGCGTCGACGTCCCCCCGGGCGAGCGCGATGCGGGCCAAACCACTCGCCGGGAACGCCAGCGACTCCACCAGACCCAGATCCTCGGCCAGTTGCCGGGCACTGGCGAGTCGGTGTTCGGCATCGTCGAGGTGGCCGTGACCGAGGGCCAGGCCACCCAGCGCCAGCTCGGCTTCGATCCGGCCGAGCGGGTAGTCGGACAGGGCGTCGAGCAGGGCGTCGGTGCCGTCGGTCAGCGCGTCCCAGGTGCCCCGGAGATAGTGCAGCAGGACCAGCGCCGACCGGGTGAGCAGCTCCAGCCGGCGGCTGCCGTACCTGACCGCTCCCGTCAGGGCAGTCGTCAGCAGCCGCTGCCCGACCTCGTGGTGCCCGAAGTAGCAACACTGGGTGCCGACCGAAAAGTACGCGTTGACCTCGGCCAGCGACTGGGGTGAGCTTCCGGTGGCCGCTTCGATACGGTCGAGCACCTGCCGCCAGCGGGGGTCGCCGAGGGTCACCAGCCCCATCCCGACCTTGCCCAGCACGAACACGCCGACCATCGGGTCGTGGACCTCCGCGAGGAGCTCCAGCGCGCGGTAGAGCCAGCCCCGACCCCGGGTGACCGTGCCGATGGACGCGGTCAGCAACCCGACCGCGACTGTCGCTCGCACTCGCAGGTCTGGCCGGTGCGGCAGCTGTTCGATGGCGGTGGCGAACAACGTGCGCTGCACCGATGGATCCTCGCCGGCCACGTTGAGCGCCGAGGCCAGCAGGAACCGCAGCTCCCCCTGCATCGCTGGCGCCCCGTTCTCGTTGAGCACCGCCCAGAGCAGGTCGACGACCTCGTGCGTACGCACCATCTCAAGGGCGGCCCAGCCCAGCTTCACCGCCAGCCGCGCGCGCTCCTGCGAGGACAACGGCCCATGACGTACGACGTCTTCGAGCAGCCGGACCGCCTCCGCGTCGTGCCGCAGCGCCGCCGCCTGGTCCGCCGCCTGCTCGGCCGCGCGTACCCACTCGTCCAGCAGGCGAGCGTGGCGAAGGTGGTGTGCCCGCTGCCCCAGCGGTATCGGATCGAGCGCGCCGAGCGCGGCCGCCGCCCGGCCGTGCAGCTGCTGCCGGCGCGGTCCGGGCAACGCCTCCTCCACCGCCTGCGCGGCCAGCACGTGCCGGAACCCCACCAACTCGCCATGCTCGACGAGCAGGCCCGACTCCAGCGCCTCCTCCAGGCCCGGCAACGCCCGGGCCGCCGGTATCCGGCAGGTCGCCACCACCACCGACATCGGCACCGACGTGTGCAACACGGCCGCCGCCTCGACAACCGCTCTGGCCCCGTCGGACAGGTGCGCCACGCGTTCGAGCACCTGGTCACGGACTCCGGTGGGCACGTTGAGCTCACCCAGCTCCCGGCGTGCCCAGCCGCCGTTCCGGCGGACCAGTTGGCCGTTCGCCTGCAACAACGCCAGCAGCTCCTCGATCGCGAACGGCAGCCCGGAGGCCCACTCGCACAGGTAGTCGGCGAACTCCTCGGAGACCCGGGCCAGCCCGAGGATGGCCGCCGCCAGCGCACCGGTCTGCCCCGCGTCCAGCGGGGCCAGCACGACCTGCGCGTGCCTCGTCGACGCCGGCAACCGTGCCGTCAACGCCCGTACGCCCGGGGCCGCCTCCTCGCTGCGGAACGTCAGCAGCACCGACAGCTGCGTTGGCAGATCACCCAGCAGGTAGCTCGTGAAGTCGAGGGTCTGCTCGTCGGCCCAGTGCAGGTCCTCCAGGACCAGCACCACCGGCCCCACCGACCCCAGCACCTCCGCCAGCGCACGGAACACCCGATGGCGTTCGGCAGCCGGGTCGTCCAGTGGCTCGGGCGCCGGTGGCAGTGCCTCCGCGAGCTCGGGCAGCAACGGCCGGAGCGCGCCGGCCAGCGGCGACAGCCGGGTTTCCGCCAGCTCCGTGCCGAGCCCGCGGACCGCGTCGATGATGGGGCCCAACGGGAACGGCTCGCGGATCCGCCGGCTCGCCCCGAGCACGAACCTCAGCCCCGCAAGCTCAGGCCGGGCTCGTACCTCGGTGATCAGCCGGGTCTTGCCGGCTCCCGCCTCGCCCTCCAGCACCACCGCGGCGGGCGGCGTCGCCAGGGTCGACACCAGCAGGTCGAGCTCCCGGATGCGCCCGATGAGCCTGGGGGAGGAGATCCGCCGCTGGCCAGGGGCCGGCCCACGCCGCACGACCGAGTTCCCCGCCACCAACCGGATCACGCTCACCCGTCAGCGCCTGGCGTACCGGAGCTAGGCGCGCGGCCGTCGGGCCGCCCGGCACGGGGGACCCGAACTCCCGGGGACCTGCCGGCGGGCGGAGTGGCGATGGTGCGGCATGGTCGTCCTCCCCGAGGGATCGGGCGGCTGGGGGCGGCCGGAACTGTCCGCCCGGCCTACGCCGCCGGAGCCGCTTGCCTGGCATTCTGCCGCAGCCGACCGGCGATCGGTACGGCGTATTCAGCGGACGAGGCGGGCACGTGTTGCGCCGCGCCGCCGTACGGTGTCCTGCTCGGAGCAGGGCGAGCGGCCAGGACCGGTGCATGGGGGAGATGCTGGAGTCCACTGAGGAACGCCGAACCGCCGTCGATCCCACCAACGCCGACGTGCACGCCGAGTAGCCGATGGGAGCGCGCCGCTTGACCGACAGCTCCGCGATCAAAGCAGCTCGCCGGCGCACCATTCATGATCGCCGCAGCCGTAGCAGGTGTGTCGCATGCAGCCAGTGCAGATCCCGAGGTTTTCCAGTCGGTACCAGTCATGGCAGGTGGAACAGATCTCGCGGCGGGAGAGCATGGCGTTCCAGCCGACGGACCCCCCATTGAGTTCGTACGAGGCGGCGACGAACTCGGCCAGCTCGGCATCGTACGCCGGAGCCGCCGGGTCGCTGACCTTGTAGTTCAGGCTCCAGCAGTACACCGCGAAGAACGCCGTGCCGGTGACCAGGAAAGCGTGACCGCGTCCGTCCCGGACCCAGGCATCGCGGAGGTGCCGGACGCGTTCCTGGAAAGGCCGCGAGCCGTCCAACATCACGCGATCGCCAGTCATCCCGGCATTATGCGGGCAGGGTCAAGTGCCCATCGCGATGAGCGGATGTCCGGCCTGCCACCGCACCGGCAGCACCGGTCCCGCCCGGACGACTACGCCGTTGTGGCTGCGGCACCGGCAGTGTGCTGCTGGTGGGCTGCGGTGCGCCGAACGACCTGGATACCGGCGGTCGTGGTGATCACAAGTGCCACGGATGCGGCGACCAGCAGCAGGGTGGTCTCTGCCTGGACGGTGCGCATGTACTCACCCCCGTTCGCGGTGGCGGACAGGAACTGCACGGCTGCGATCAGGTTGAGGGGTACGGCGACGATGGCGCTCATCCACCACCGGGCCACCGGCGCTGTGGGCGCGACCGGTGACCTGGTGCGCCGGGTCCGGACGAACCAGTTGGCGACGCCGGCGACGGCGGCAAGCAGCGTGAGAAGCAGCAGCCAGAACATCGCCGACGACAGCTCACGAAGCGGCACGACGGTGTCAAGCATGTCCACCGCGCCGGACCCGTCGTGGGTCACGACGCCGATCCGGTGCTCGTACACTGCGAGGGCGACGATGGTGTGGAAGACGTCGACGACCGTGAGGGCGACAAGGACGGCCACGGCGGTGCGGGCAGCGGGCACCTGACGACGATAGCCGATGGCAGAGACATCGCTGGGGCGCGCTGCGATGGTCCGGGCGTGCCGCAGGCGCGTCTGGGTGGTAGTTGTTCAGGGTGCCCTGCCCGCAGCCTCTCGACGTGTTCCTCGTGTCGGCGTACGGTCTCGCGGCAGTCTGGGCGAAGCCTCGCCTAACCTGGCGGAATGGCTTTGGACGAGGTGCCCACGGGCGACCGCCACACTGGCGGAGAGCCCTTCTGGCTCGCGCCGGACCAGCCGTCGGCAGTAGCCGACTGCGTGGTGCCAGCGCGCGGGGTCGCCGCCAGACGGACTCGGTCCGCCGTCAATCGGCCAGTGCTGTTCAAAGGCGTTCACATCTCTTGGCAAGAGCCCGCCGCTGAGGCTTTCCTGCCCGAGGACGACCAACCATGACGCAACGAGGATCCCGGATGGGCCTGCTTCAGGTCTGCGCCGCCGGAGTGCTGTGGGGAACCGGTGGCCTGGCGGTCACCGTGCTGCACGAACGTGACGGACTCGGTGCGATGACCGTCAGCGCCTGGAGGATGCTGCTCGCGGCGGTCGCGCTGATCGGGTTCGCCGTCGTGACACGCCGCGCCTCGGTGGTGCGAGCAACGGTGCGCGATCACCCGGGTATGGCCGTGCTGGTGGGCTGCGGCACCGCCGCCTATCAGGGCCTCTACTTCGTCTCGGTGCTGATGGTCGGGGTCAGCGTGGCCACCGTGGTCTCCTTGGGCCTTGCTCCGATCCTGGCCGCGGTCTGGGAACATCTGCGTGCCCGCACCCGGCCCTCAGCTCGGGAGGCAGGGGTGCTGGCCGCCGCGCTGACCGGGCTGATCCTCATCAGCGCGACGGCAGGCCACGGATCAGCAGGGCCCGGCGACTCGCCGTACCTTGGTCTCCTTCTTGCCGTGACCGCCGGGGCGACATACGCAGCGACGACGGTTCTGGGACACACCATCGCGCAGCGAACCGATCCCGTGGCGTTGACCACCTGCACCACAACCGTCGGCGCCGTCGCACTCGCTCCTTTCCTGCTGGTCGCCGCAATGGGTAACGACCCCCTGATCGGGACGAGCGCAGCGTCTCTGGGCCTGCTGGCCTACCTCGGCATCGCCACCATGGCCTTGGCCTACGGCCTGCTCTACGCCGGCCTGCGCACCACCTCTGGTTCAGTGGCAACCGTGGCGACACTGCTCGAACCGGTATCCGCGGCCCTGCTCGCCGCCGCTCTTCTCGGCGAGCGCCTGCCCTGGCCCGCCCTTCTGGGAGGAGCCCTGATCCTCATCGCAGTTGCCGCTCTCCGCTCCACCGAGAAACATCCCATCCCGGCCTGAAGCGATTCCCGCGATAGCACTGCGAGTATCCGCTTCAGGCAGGGTCTCCTTGTCTTGTGCGGCCACGGTGACCGCATCCTTTCTGGGACGGAGCCGCCACGCCGTTCTGGACAGACTGTGCACCACCTTCTGCGGGAACTGCCGGGCTGGCCGGTCAGGCGGGGGCAGACGAATCGACCACCCAATGGTTGGTTTGGAACGTGCGCCCGGCGAAGGTCGTCTCCTCCTCGCCGGCAAGCGAGAAACCGGCCGAGCGGCAGATTGCGTTCGATGCTGCGTTCGTCCTGCTCGGAAACGCGTGGATCAGTCCCCAACGGCCGTCCGCTCGGGCAAGGCCACGTACGACACGAACGGCTTCACTCGCCAAGCCTCTACCTTGGAACTCCGGTAGGACCATCCAGCCGATCTCGGAGATGCCGTCGTGGCTGTATAGCGTCACCGTTCCCGCCACCTGTATCGAGTCATCGGGAACGATCATCTTGATCCAGGCACTGCCCTCGGAAACCGTTTCAAGGTCACGCTGGAGCTGACCTGGAATGCGTTCACGCGGCTGTGGGCCGCCGAGTTCCGTCATCATGACCGGATCGCAACGCATACGGAGGTAGGCCGCGAGATCGGCAGGTTCCACGTCACGCAGCAGCATCTCCCGACGATATACCGCGGCAACGACGCGCACGGTCCGAGCAATAGCAGGATCGGGTGCGCACACATGCCGCGCACCGTGCGCGCCGAGCCTCCGAGGTCCATCACGCCCCGTCTGGTGGGCCCTGCTTGTCGCCCGCGCTCAGAACGTGGCCTGCCGGCATAATGCCCACGTGTCGCACGCCGATCTCACGTTGTCTGCCTGGTTGGGCCTGTCCGACGAGGCAGCCGGCCGTACCGCCGCTGCCATCGCGCGTAGCACCGAGGCCCGTCTCGCCGGCATAGGTCCGCACGCGTACGCCGGCCGGACCGGGCGGGTCGCATTTTTCGATCACGACGGCATCCGCTACGCCTTGGTGCCAGGCGGCGCCGTACAACTCGGCCATGACGCCGACCGCTTCGTTCCCAGCGCCCGGCAGCTCACCGACTTCACTACGGCCACCGCACAGTACGACCTCACCAGGCCGCTCGACCGCTTCGTAGCCGAGGCCACCTCGCCGCCGCGCCACGTGTTTCTACCGGCCCGGCTCGTCGCGGTTCGCTCCGAGGAAACCGACGCGCTGCTGGCAGCCGACGACGAGGCCGACCTCGACGACAGCGACGAGGAGTACGACCACGCCTGGCTGATGGCCGGACTCGACCGCCTCGGCCTACGACCGCCGACTCCCGACGAATGGGAGTACGCCTGCGCAGCCGGGGCCACCAGCCTGTTCCGCTGGGGCGACGAGTATCCCGAGGGCGAACCCTACGGCGACGTACCCCTCATCCAAGAACCGAACCTGTTCGGCCTGGTCATCGGAGACGACCCGTATCGGGCCGAGTTCACCACCGACCCAGCGGTCCTGTGCGGCGGGGACGGCGGCGCGGCACTGTGCGGTGGCTATGGCAACTTCCTGACCTGGCTCACCCTCGCCACCGCCTACCGCGACCCGAACCTGGCGGATGCCGTCTACGACGGCGGCCTCACCGGAGAGACTCCGGTGCGGCCCGTCCTGCAGATACCTTGATCAGATAACGGCCTCTGCCGCGAGGTGAGCGTTCGCAACACAGGACTGTAGCCACTGCACTTCGTGCGTAACGGAGGGTGCCGCCATGAGGATGATCGATCTCATGGTGGGGCCAGTCATGGCCGTCCCGGCGGAGCCGGCCTTGTCTGTCGCGGCCACGTAGACGCGACCGGGCGGGTGGGGCCTGGCAAGCCGAGGCTGACGGGATTGGCGGGAGGTCGTTGAGTTGGGGTGCCCAGGGCGGTTGAGTATCCGTGACCAGGTGAGGGACTTGCGGAGACTCCTATCGTGGACGCGTGGTGATGACCTTCCTGCGCCAGGGGACGCTGCGGTTCACAAGCTTCGCATTGACCTGGCTCTACACGCTGCACCAGATTCATCCGGCGGTGTGGCGGCTCATGGCGCGGAACTACCGTCCGTACATGGGTCGCTTCGCTCGGCTGCACGCGTGGATGACCTGTCAGTTCGCCGCGATCGACGTGCCCGCGTACGGCGACTTCCTGCGCCGCAACCAATGGCGCTTTCGCTGGTTCGACCTGTCGTCGTACCCGCCGACGGACAAGCAGTCGTACGTGAAGGCATACCCGGAGGCCCAGCGCTGCTGGCACGGTGAGATCGAGATCGCCGGCAGCGTCGTCGACGAGTCCTCGGGATCGTCCGGTCAGCCGTTCAACTGGATCCGCAGCCGCCGCGAACTGCGCTCGGTCCACAAGAACCTGGCCGGCTACGCGACCATGGTGTTTCCGTCGAAGCGGCGGTTCGTCATCAACGCGTACTCCATGGGTGCCTGGGCCACGGGCACCAACACCGGCATCGCCATGTCCAAGATCGCGATGGTGAAGAACACGGGCCCGGACCTGCAGAAGATCGCGGACACGCTGCGGTACTTCGGGCCCGGGTTCGAGTACATCGTCACCGCGTACCCGCCGTTCCTCAAGCATCTGCGCGACAAGCTCGACGCCGAGGGCTTCCCGTGGGGGGAGTACCGCATCAGCGGTCTGGTCGGCGGGGAGGGGATGACCGAGGCGCTGCGTGACTACCTGGAGGAGCGCTTCCTCAAGGTGCGCTCCGGCTACGGCGCCAGCGACCTCACCATCGGTATCGCCGGGGAGACCGACTTCACCGTCTGGGTCCGCCGCCGGCTACGCACCGACGTCGCCCTGCGGGCCGCCCTGCTCGGCCCCGACGAGCACCGACTGCCGATGATCTTCCAGTACAACCCGCTTGAGACGTATCTGGAGACCAACGCCGACCACGAGGTGCTCTGCACGATCAACTCGACGGCGGTGCTCAACCCGAAGGTCCGCTACAACATCGGCGACGAGGGACGGCTGATCGCGTACCCGGATGTGCTGGCCGCGATCGGGGACCCGGCCGTGCGGTCGGACGCCGAACGCGCCGGACGGACCGACCGGATGCAACTGCCGCTGCTGTTCCTGTTCGGCCGCAAGGACAGCACCGTCTCCTACATGGGTGCCAACATCTACCCGCAGGACGTCGAGTACGGCCTCTACGCCGACAATCCCCTCGCTCACCTGCTGCACAGCTTCTGCCTGGAGCTGGAGGAGCATGCGGACCTGGAGAGCCGCCCGGTCGTCAACCTGCAGCTGCGCGAGGATCTCGCGCTCGGCCCCGACGAGCGGCTGGCCCTCGCCGAAACCTGCCGCGGTGGGGTGCTGCGCTACCTCGCCGAGGTCAGCCGGGACTTCGCCGAATCCCTCGTCGAGGACCCGTCCGCAGCCGACCTGCGGGTGAGAGTTCATGACTACGGCACCGGCCCGTTCGCCGGCGCAACATCCAAAATCAAAAATGTGTACCTGGTGAAGGGCGCGACGACGTGAGGACCTCCGACTTTTCCGCCGCGCCGCCGGTTGGCCAAGCGACCGCCATGTTCGTCGGCGCCACCCGATACCGAGGGCCCCGCTCGATCCTCACCCTCACCCGCACCTGGTTCAAAATGGTCAAGCAGATGAAACGGATGGACGGATACCGGTGGCATACCGTGTACTACCAGTTCCCGTTCACGCTCGGCACCATCGCGTTCTTCAGCGACCGCGACGCGCTGCTGAAGTTCGCGCGCAGCCGCCACCACCGCGACCTCATGTGCTGGGTGACCGACCACGGCACGCAGAACGCGACCGGCGGCTACATCCGGCTGTACAACGCCGAGCCCGAGGGCTACACCAACGGCGTCTGGCGTGCCGAGGCTGACGGCATGGCGCACATCCAGGCGTTCACCCCGCTGTCTACCGAGACGGCCGGCCCACCGGTGCACCGCGCATGAGAGTCTCCGCCGTGAAGTCGCGGGCCGACCTGCGGGCGTTCATCGACTTCCCGCTGCGGCTGCACCCGACCAACCGGTACGTGCCCCTGCTGTCGTCGGTGATCGCCGCACACCGCCGTACCGCCGAACTGTTCCTGATCCGCGACGGACGCGGCGCGGTGGTCGGGCGGACCAGCGTGCACCGCAGCACCGCCTTCGACGCAAAGGTCGGCCCGCGGCAACTGTTCGGGCACACCGAGTTCGTCGACGACGACGCCGTTTTCGCCGCCATCATGGACACGGTCGAGGCCAGGGCCGACGGCCGGCCGCTGTTCGGACCGGTCGCGCTGCTGCCCAACCAGACCGGCGGGGTGATCACCTCCGGCTTCGCCGAGCGTGGCTTCGTGGACTCAGCCTGGAACCCCGCCTACTACCCGATCATGTATGAGCGGCACGGCTTCCAGCGCCGCTTCGAGGCCGACACCTGGCTGGTCGACCTTGACAGCCGGGACTCCGGGGCCGGCTCGACCCCCGCTGGCGCTCCAGTCGGCACCGACCGCGACCACGGGTTCACCTTTGACGACACCCGGATCCCCGCGGAGCGGCTCATCATCCGGCACGGCTCGCGGCGGCACTTCCGCGAGCAGCTGCCGATCCTGCGGCAGCTGCTCAACGCCAGCTTCGCGCAGCTCGGCTACTACACCGAGATCTCCACCGAGCAACTGGCCGAGCAGACCGACGGCCTCGCCTACCTGCTCGACGAGGCGTTGCTGCTCTGGCTGGAGAAGGCCGGCCGGCCAATCGCGTTCGTGGTGACCGTGCCGGACATCTCCGAGTTCCTCATGAAGGTCGGTGGCCGGCTCGGCGTGCTCAATCAGCTTCGCCTGCTGGCGACCCGCGCCCGGTACCGGCGCGACGCGGTGCTCATCATCAAGGGCACCGTGCCCGAGGAACAGGGCAAGGGGTACCTGACGCTGCTGTCTCGGGAGTTGCACCGCAACCTCGCTGCCGGCGGGTACCGGACACTGCGCAGCACCTTCGTCGAGCGGGAGAACGCCGCCTCGGCCGCCCAGTACCGGCGGGCCGGCGGGCGACCACTGCACGGGTACACATTCTACGAGAAGCGGTCAGCATGACGTGGGTCGAGCAGTTACGGGCGTACGAGGCGACCTGCCGCCGGGCGCCGAGCGCACACAACACACAACCATGGCTGCCGGAGTACCACGCCGACGAGATCGTCATCAACGTCGACCAGTCCCGCTCCTTGCCGGATTCTGACCCGACCGGACGCGACCTCGGCCTCGGAATCGGCGCGTTCGTCGAGACGTGCCTCATCGTCGCCGCCGATCTCGGCCTCAACGTCACCGCGGCACCCGGCCCCCGCCTGGTCGCCGCGCCGCACAGATACCCAACCCCGTTCACGATCGCGGACATCGAGTCCCGCCGGGTCGCCCGTGGCCGGTACGCGACCGGGCCCGTCGACCCGGCCGTGCTCGCCGACCTCGAACCTGGCCTCGTCCACCTTCCCGCCCAGGATCTCGCGCGCGAATTGGTGGTCGCCGACCGCTGGCTGTTCGGCACCCCGGCCGTCGCGGCCGAGCTGCGCGACTGGCTGCGCCTCGACCCCCGCCATCCGCGCTACCACGTCGACGGACTCACCGACCGAGCGCTCGTCCTGTCCCGGTTCGAAGCGCGGTTCCTGGCCGCCTCGCTGCGCGCGTACCCCGTCACCCGCCGGTTGGGCCTCGCGGCACTGCTGGCCGTCAGCGGCCGGAGCCTGCTGCGGTACGACGGCAGCATCCTGGTCATGCTGGCGGACGGCGACGACCACATCGCTGCGGGACGTCGTCTCCTGCGCACGTGGCTGGCCCTCGCCAGGCACGGCCTGGCGGTCCATCCGCTCAGCCAGCTCATCGACTGTCCGGTGACCGCCGCCCGGCTCGCGGAACGGGTGGGTGGCCAGCCGCTCGCGTTGTTCCGGGTCGGTCGGCCCCTCACCGAGCCGACCCGATCGGCCCGGCTCTGACGAACTCGTGCACGGTTGTGGATCGTTGAGTATCGATGATTGTTGTTGGTGCTGCGATCATGAACGCCTGCCGCGGCCAGGATGCCGCCCTGTGGGCGTTGCCGAAGACGGACCCGGCGGCGGCCAGGCTGGCCACCGCCGGGCCTTTCCCACAGCCGGCGAGTTTCAGTTTCTGACGTTCTCGGCTCTGGACGGGCGTTGCCGGGGGAGGCGGAAGCCGGCGGTGATCAGCCAGGCGAGGCCGGTGAAGCGGGCGATCGGTAGGAGGATGGCCGCGTTGTCGATGAGCAGGCTCAGGGTGGCGATTTCGGCGACGGCGGCGATGATCAGGCCTGACCAGGCAAGCCAGCGTGGCAGTAGCCGGGCGAGGAGGCCGGGCACTGCCACGCCGGCGATCAGCAGGCCCAGCGGCACCACGTGCCCGACGCCGCCGGTGGCGAAGGTGAGGTATTGCAGAGCGCGCACGAGGGCCGGTTCGTCGAGCACCTCGGGTTGGGAGGTGACCCAGCCGATCAGGCCGCAGAGGGCGAGGAATCCGGCGGAGAGAGTTCCGCCGATGAGCGCGATGGTCGCGCCGGGTGCCCGGACGCCGAGTTGGTGCAGGCGCGCGGACGCGGTCGCGGCGTAGATGGCCAGCGGGATGGCGGCGGCGAACTGCAGCGCCGCGCTGACCTGCACCGCGGACTGGTGGTCGCGGAAGTACGCCAGGATGTCGGCTGCGGGGCCGTACGGCGACGGGTAGGGCTTGCCGCCGGCGAGCAGGGTGCCGAGGACGAGGCTGGCCATGAACAGGGCCGTGAACACGACGGCGAGGACGCCGAGCGGTGGCCCGGTTTGGTGGTGGCGGCGCTGGGTTGCGTTTGTGGTGGTCATGCGATCACCCGCCCGCCGGTCAGGTCGAGGGTGACGCCGGTGATCCAGGACGAAGCGTCGGATGCCAGGAACAGCATCGCCTCGGCGACGTCGTCGGGCTCGCCGATGCGCCCCAGCGGGAAGTGCCGGGCCGGTTCGTCGAGTTGCTGAGTGCTCATTGCTTGCTCCATGCGGTCGTTGCGGACAGCGGACGGGGCCAGGCAGTTGACCCGGACGGCATGCTGGGCGACCTCGTTGGCGAGGTGTCGGGTGAACATGACGACACCGGCCTTCGCGGCCGCGTACGCGGCGTTGGCGTGGCTTGGTTGGCGTCCAGCGCTGGAGGCCATGGTGATGATCGCGCCGCGTCGGTGGCGGACCATATCTCCCTTCTCGCGGGTGAACAGTTCAGCTTGGTGAACCATTCACTCGGTGTAACGTATCTGGGTGACCTCACGACGGCAAGCCCGCCCCACCGGAGCGGCGTTCCTGGTGGCTCAGCTCGGCGCACACGCAGCCGAGCGCTTCGCCCAACGGGTGAAGGAACTCGGGTTGACCCCGGCCGACGTCGGGCTGCTGCGCATGATCGCCAGCCAGCCCGGGCGAAGCCAGCGGTCGCTCGCGACGGACCTCGGCGTCGTACCCAGCCGGGTGGTCGCGCTCGTCGACAGCCTCGAGCGCAAGGGTCTCGTCGAGCGGCGACCCGGCGAGACCGACCGCCGCCACCACGCGCTGCACCTCACCACCGATGGCGAGCAGGTGCTGATGCGGATGCGGTCCATCGCCGCCGCCCACGAAGACGACCTCTGCGCCGCCCTCAGCACCGACGAGCGCACCCAACTCGCCAGCCTGCTACAGCGGATCGCCGACCAGCAGGGACTCGTCCCACACGTGCACCCCGGATACCGAAACCTGAGCGCTCCGCGGTGACGACCACCTCAAGCCGTCGGTCCCCAACCACCCGGTGACCGGCATCCTGTCGCCTGACACCAGACGCTCCAGCAGGAAGCCAGGAGAGTCACGCCGACCAGCGTGCCGCCCCGGGGCAGCGTCACCGGTCCTCCGGGTGGCCGGCCGTCCTTAGGGTCCCCCCGCACCCGGCACGGGGTTGAAGTCGTCGTCGACCAGGCCGAGCCGGTGCGCCAGCACCGCCGCCTGCACCCGGTTGCGCAGCACCAGCTTCTCCATCGCCGCGGACACGTGCGTCTTGACGGTGGTCACCCCCAGATGCAGCCGGGCGCCGATCTCCGCGTTCGACAGCCCAGCGCCGACCAGGGCCAGGACCTCCCGCTCCCGGGCGCTGAGCAGCCGCAGCGCCGCCGCCGACCGGTCGGGCTCGCGCTCGCGGTCGTGGGCGGCGAGCGCCCGGCGCAGGACCCGGGCCAGCACCGGCGGCGCCAGCAGCGCCTCACCCCGCGCCGCCCGGCGTACCGCGTCCACCAGTTCCTCCGGGGCGCCGTCCTTCACCAGGTAGCCGAGCGCGCCCACCCCGAGCGCGCCGTACACGTTGACGTCGTCGGCGAACGTGGTCAGCACCACCACCCGGGCGGACCGCTGCCGGTCCAGGATCCGCCGGGTCGCCTCGATGCCGTCCATCCTGGGCATCCGCAGGTCCATCAGGATCACGTCCGGCCGCAGCCGCTCGGCGAGGCGGACCGCCTCGTGGCCGTCTCCGGCCTCACCCACCACCTCGAAGCCACCGGCCGTCCGCAGCAGCAGACCGACCCCGGCCCGGACGAGCGTCTGGTCGTCCACCACGAGCACCCTGATCACGTGTTCTCCCTGATCGGTAGCCGGGCCCGCACCCGCCAGCCACCGCCGTCCGTGGCCGTCGCGGCGAGCGTGCCACCGAGCAGGCCGACGCGCTCCCGCATCCCGTTCAACCCGTACCCGGACGCGGGCAGCACGGGACGCCGCGTCACCGGCCCGCTGTCCAGCACCTCCAGCAGCAGCGCACCGTCGAGCACCCGGACGTCCACCGAGGCGATCGCCCCGGGCCCGGCATGTTTGAGGGTGTTGGTCAGCGCCTCCCGCACCACCCGCGCGGCCGTCGTCCCCACCACCAGAGGCACCCGGTCCAGTGTGGCCGGATCGCCCACCTGGACCGTGACGCCCGCCTCCCGTAACCGTCGGGCGGCGTCCCGGATCACCTGCGCCGGCTCCACCTGGGTGTCGGCCGGCTCGACCGCCTCCGGGTCCCGGAGCACCTCCAGCAACTCCCGCAGCTCGTCCAGCACCTGCCCGGCCGTGTCGCGCAACTCGCCGAGGGCGGAGACCGCCTCCTCGGTCCGGCCCGTGTGCTGCACGGCGTACCGCGCCGCTCCGGCGCGCAGGGCGATCGCCGCGATGTGGTGGGCCACGATGTCGTGCAGGTCCCGGGCGACGGCCGTCCGCTCGGCGAGCCGGGCCGCCCGCGTCTCCGCCGCCCGGCGCTCCTCCACCTCCCGGGCACGCCCCTCGGCCGCCACCGCGGCGTGCCGCGCCCCGCGCAGGTACCGACCGAACGCGACCGGCGCCGCAACGACCCCGGCCAGCATGATCAGGCGGATCACCCCCGTACCGCCGGAGAGGACCCCGGCGTCGCCCTGCTGCAGCACGTCAACCAGCGTGACCCCGAGGAAGAGGACGTACGCCGCCGCCGTCGCGGCCCGGCCGCACCAGTACGCGACGTAGCCCAGCGCGACCGCCGCGGCGAGCTGCGCGGTGCCCGCCCCGGCCGGCGCCACCGCGTCGGCGACGAGCAGCAGCGCCGACTCCGCGAACAGCACCGGCCAGGGCCACCGCCGTACGGCCACCAGGGCGAGCCCGGCGAGAACCGCGAAGACCCCCGCCCACCCCTCGCGGGCCGTCCCGGGCCGGGCGAGCCAGGTGCTGGCCAGCCCGAGGCCAGCCGTGACCAGCCCGAGCAGCAGCTCCCGCCACCAGCCGCGTCGCCCACCCATCACCTGGCCAACCATACGGAGGGCCGGCGCCCCCGCCGGCCCTCCCATCGGCCGCCATGCCTCCTCCAGGTGGCCGATACGCCGACCGCCGGCACGAGCCCCGCCCCGCCATCCCGCACCTAGCGTCACCGGCGTGACCAGCGACGCGCCGACCTTCCTCGCCCAGTTCATCCGACACCCGCTCACCACCGGCGCGGTGTTGCCCAGTGGGCCCACGCTCGCCCGGGACATCACCGCCGCGGTACCGCGGGTGGGGCATCCCCTGGTGGTCGAGCTCGGGCCGGGGACCGGGGCATTCACCCGGACCATCCAGGAACGGCTGGCCGGCCGCGGCCACCACCTGGCGGTCGAGCTCAATCCGACGTTCGCCACCGGCCTGACCCGTCGGCATCCCACCATCGAGGTGGTACGCGCCGACGCCGCCATCCTCGGGGAGTTGCTGGCGGAACGCCGGCTGCTGTCCGCCGACGTGGTGATCAGCGGGCTGCCCTGGGCCGCGTTTCCCGCCGGGCGGCAGCGGGCGATCCTCGACGCCGTGGTCGGGTCGCTCGGCGCTGGCGGCGTGTTCACCACCTTCGCGTACCGGCACGCGCTGCCGACCCGCCCGGCGCGGCGCTTCCACTCGCTGCTGACCAGGGCCTTCGACGAGGTGACCGTGGGCCGCACCGTGTGGACCAACCTGCCGCCGGCCCTGGTCTACCACTGCCGCCGACCGCTCCACCTCGCCCCCTGGCACGCGGGCCGTCCGTCAGCGAGGTAGCCACACAGCGGCATCTGGCTGGACCGACAGCACGACCGGCGCGCGTCAGCGGTGTGAGCCTGTCGATCGCCCGTGGCAAGATCTGCCAGGTGCAGATCGGGATGCTTGGACCGTTCGAGGTCCGCACGGACGACGGCATCCTGGCCGACGTGCCGGGCGCGCGCCTGCGCGGGCTGTTGGTCGCTCTCGCGCTCAGGCCAGGTCAGGTAGTCCCGAAGGCGACACTCGTCGACTGGATCTGGGGTGAACACCCGCCCTCTGACGCGGCGAACGCCCTGCAACGCCTGGTTTCCCGGCTGCGGAAAGTGCTTCCGGAAGGGTTGGTCGAGGGGCAGCCGGACGGCTACCGGTTGACGGTGGAGCCCGATGCCGTCGACGCCGTACGGTTCGAACGTCTTGTCGGCCGGGCCCGCGACGGCGAGGATCCGCAGCGGGTACGGCGGCTGCGCGAGGCCCTCGCGTTGTGGCGCGGTGCGGCCATGCAGGACGTCGGTCTGTCCGACAGCGCGGCGCTCGACGCGGCGGTCACCCGGCTCGAGAGGTTACGCGTGACCGCCATAGAGGATCGGTTCGACGCGGAGGTCAGCCTCGGTCACGGCGCGGAGCTGGTCACGGAACTGACCGACCTGGTGGCCGCGCACCCGGTGCGAGAAAGACTGGTCGCTGCGCTGATGCGTGCCCTCGCCGCGACCGGTCGCGATACCGAGGCGCTGCTCGTGTACCAGCGCACGAGCGAAGCCCTGGCCGACGCGCTGGGCGTCGACCCCTCACCGGAGCTCTCGGCATTGCACGTCGCGCTGCTGCGGGGCGAGTTGGGACGGCGGCAGGAGGGCCGAAGCACCAACCTGCGTGCCGAGCTGACCAGCTTCATCGGCAAGGACGACGCGGTCGCCGCGGTTGGCGCACTCGTCGCCGAACACCGGCTCACCACCCTGATCGGGCCGGGCGGCTCGGGGAAGACCAGGCTGGCCACGGAAACCGCGCGCAGGCTGCTCGATGACCTGCCGGACGGCGTCTGGCTGGTGGAGCTCGCCGCCATCGGCGCCGACGGTGACGTGGTGCAGGCGACGCTCACCGGGCTCGGCCTCCGGGACGCTCTGCTCGGCGAGGCGCCGAACACGGAACTGATCGACCGGCTCATCGCCGCGATCCGCGAGCGGGAAACGCTGCTGATCCTGGACAACTGCGAGCACGTGATCGAGGCGGCGGCGGCGTTCGCCCATCGACTGCTCGGGGAGTGCCGGCGGCTGCGGATCCTGGCGACGAGCAGGGAACCGCTCGGCATCACCGGTGAGGCGCTGTGGCCGGTCGCGCCGCTGGCCTTGCCCGACGGGGACGCCAGTCCCGGCGAGATCGAGTCCTCTCCCGCCGTCCGGTTGCTGCGGGACCGGGCGAGCGCGGTACGCAGGGATCTCGCCGTCGACGCCCACACGTTGTCGACGATGGCGCGCGTCTGCCGGGCGCTGGACGGGATGCCGCTGGCGATCGAACTGGCCGCGGCCAGGTTGCGCACCATGTCCATCGACCAGCTCGCCAACCGGCTCGACGACCGGTTCCGCCTGCTGACCGGCGGCAGCCGTACCGCGTTGCCCCGGCACCGGACGCTGCGCGCGATGGTCGACTGGAGCTGGGAGCTGCTGACCGACGCCGAGCGGGCGGTCCTGCGCAGGCTCTCGGTGTTCTCAGGCGGGGCGAGCCTGGAGGCGGCCGAGCGGGTCTGCGCCGGCGACGCGGTCGAGCAGGAGGAGGTGCTCGAGTTGCTCACCGCGCTGGCCGAGAAGTCGCTGCTGGTCGCCGAGGGTGAGGCCGCTCCGCGCTACCGCATGCTCGTCACGATCAGGGAGTACGCGGCGCACCGGCTCGCCGAGGCGGGGGAGTCGGATCTGACGCGCCACGCGCATCTCGTCTACTTCACCGAACTCACCGAGGAGGCGGAGCCGCAGCTTCGCCGCGCCGACCAGGTGACATGGCTCGCCCTCCTCGAGGCCGAGCACGACAACGTCGCTTCCGCGATGCGCGGTGCGCTCGCGGCCGGCGAGGCGCATGCGGCGATGCGGCTGGCCGCAGGCGCCGGCTGGTACTGGTGGCTCGGCGGCCACCGGACCGAGGGCATGGAGCTGATCACCGCGGCCACCGAGACGCCCGGCGAGGTGCCCGATGAGATCCGGGCCACGGTGTACGCGCTCGTGGTGCTGTTCCTGAACTCCGGGCCGGGCGACGCACACCATGCGGCGGAGTGGATCCACAAGGCGTACCGGCTCAGCCGGCGCAGTCGAGGCAGCCACCCGGGGATGGCGCTTGTCGTCCCGCTGGAACGCATGTTGCGGGAGCCGGACGCGCTCCTGCCCGCCTGGGAAACACTGCTGGAGCACGAGGACGCCTGGGTACGCGCACTGGCCCGGCTGCACCTCGGCAAGATGCGGATCATCCTCGGTGAGGACGGGCGGGATGTGGACGCGAATCTCGAGCGTGCGCTCACCGAGTTCCGGGCCCTCGGCGAACGGTTCGGGATCTCGTTCGCCCTGACCGAGCTGGCGGAGCTGATCGCCGTACGCGGTGAGTTCGCCGCTGCGTGCGAGCACTACGACGAGGCGATCGCGGTCGTCACCGAAGTCGGTGCCATCGAGGACGTCATCCGGATGCGATCGCGACAGGCGCGACTGTACTGGTTGCTGGGCGATGGGGATTCCAGCGCGACCGCCATAGCCGAGGCACAACGGTTCGCGGAACGGGTCACCTGGCCGGGCGCGCTGGCCGAGCTGGCGCTGTCGAAGGCGGAGCTCGCGCGCTGGAGCGGTGACGCCGAGGAGGCATACAAGCAACTCGGAGTCATGACAGCGATGCTGGGCAACGAGGCGGAGCTGGCGGGTGTCCGTGCGGGGACCCACGACCTGCTGGGCTACCTGGCCGACGATGTCGACCAGGCCCGTACGCATCGCGTGGCGGCGTGTCAGGCGGCGTTCGAGGCGGGTTACGCACCGATGATCGCGCAGGTGCTCGTCGGGGTCGCGGACCTGGCGTTGCGCCGCGACCAGCCCGAGCAGGCCGCGCGGCTGCTCGCGGCGAGCGCTGGTGTGCGTGGACTGCCGGATCGTTCCCACCCGGACGTGGCCCGGATCGAGCAGACGGTGCGGCGCCGCCCGCGCGCAGCGC